>JANMZB010000553.1:0-2743 GCA_031382725.1 Sphingobacteriaceae bacterium
AAAGCACAAAGGTAAAAGCTAAAAGCAATAATGCTATTAACTATTTTATCAGACAGCGATATTCAAGGCTTGTAAATTAGGCTCAACCCAAAATGCCCTGGCTTTTGATGTGAACAGAGTATCCTGGCTGTAAAAAGAAAATATATAGTGCTTATCAGCAAATTCACTTTCAAGAAAGGCATTGCAACTTTCAAGAAGCGGCTTTGAAGAATACCTGCGTTGATAATCGTAAATGGTTTTGATCCAAAAGAGGGTAATAGTTTCGTGATAACCGCTAGATGGAGTATTTTGCGTACCGGTGGATTTGTTATAGTTGATTATTCCACTTCTTAAGTAACACGTTGCGTCTTCTATTGAAAAGGTGAATAAATGCCAGAAAGCTACTGTTAAGTGCGCTTGGTGAGTCCATTTTTCCGCAGGAAGAGTATGCGCTGTAAACTGTTTTATCAGATCCTCTATCTGAGTTTCATTAGTATAATATTTGGGCATTTATTTAAAAAGATCAATCCGTTTCATTTGATATTCGCGGCTTTGTGTGTTCTCTTTCACGCAAAGGACGCTAAGATTTTGGCGCAAAGAACGCTAAGAAAATGACCTTCACTTCGCGTACTTTGCGTGATTTTTCTTTCCTGCTTTGCGTGAAACTCCCTGAAAGGCTATTTCAATGAACTTTCGTAAGGAACCCTTGTAACGATAGATCTTCCTAGTGTAATTTCATCAACATATTCAATCTCTCCGCCAAAAGCAATTCCCCTGGCTATAGTCGTAAATTTTACAGGAAAGTCCTTTAGCTTTTTATACAGGTAAAAAATCGTTGTATCGCCTTCCATTGTGGCACTCAAGGCTAAAATAACTTCTTTTATTTCCCCGGCTCTTACTCGTTCAACAATAGATTCGATATTTAAATCAGATGGACCTACTCCGTCCATAGGCGATATCAATCCCCCTAAAACATGATAAACCCCATGGTATTGATTCGTGTTCTCAATAGCCATCACGTCGCGGGTATCTTCAACCAAACAAACTAATGATTTATCCCGTTTCTTACTTAAACAGATTTCACAAATGCTACTATCAGAAATATTCTTGCATACCTCGCAAAAGCGAATTTCTTTTTTTAAACGCGTTAAGGCATCGCTGAATTTTTCGACATCTTGTGAAGGTTGATTAAGCAAATGAAGCACAAGCCGTAAGGCAGTTTTTTGCCCAATGCCCGGCAGTTTCGAAAACTCATTAACAGCATTCTCAAGTAAACGCGAAGAGAAATTCATATGGTAAAAGTAGCAAATCAGCTTTGTAAATCTGTAAACTCATTAAACCCTAAATCGTGTAATCTTTAAATCAGCGTAATCCTCCCAATCTGTGTAATCATTTCAAATCCATTTTGATCATTTTTAATATATTTAGAACTTAAACTCCAATTATGTCGCCGGCCATATTATTAACCTTTATAGTTGTATATTTTGTTTTGCTGATAGCAGTATCCTATTTCACTTCAAGAAAATCGTCCGACAATTCTACCTTCTTTATCGCAAACCGTAATTCAAAGTGGTATCTGGTTGCCTTCGGAATGATTGGTACGGCTTTGTCTGGTGTTACTTTTATTTCAGTTCCCGGGGCGGTAGGGAAGGGGGGCTTTGGCTACTTTCAGTTCGTACTTGGCAATGCGGTTGGGTTTATTTTTATCGCTACCGTATTGCTTCCTTTATATTATCGCATGAACCTGGTATCCATCTATACTTATCTCGAAAAGAGATTAGGCTTTTGGAGTTATAAGTCAGGAGCGATGATCTTCCTGATATCCCGAACAATCGGTTCAGCATTTAGGCTTTATCTGGTTGCTATCGTTTTGCAACGATTCATTTTCGACGCCTGGAATATTCCTTTTTGGGTAACTGTCGCTATATGCTTAATCCTTATCTGGCTTTATACCCACAAAGGTGGATTAAAGACCATCATTATTACCGACACCCTCCAAACAGTTTTTTTACTCTTGTCAGTTGTTCTGTCCATTTTTTTTATCTCCCAAAGTTTGAACTTAAACATCGCTCAAACATTCGAAGCAGTTAAAGAAAGCTCTTACTCAACCATTTTCTTTTGGGATGATTTCCTTGGAAGCAAAGCCCACTTCTTAAAGCAGTTTCTTGGGGGAATATTTGTAACCATCGCCATGACCGGTCTTGATCAGGATCTGATGCAAAAGAATCTAAGTTGTAAAAATATCGGGGAAGCCCAAAAAAACATGCTGACCTTTACAGGAGTATTTGTTGTAATTAATCTTTTCTTCCTTTCTGTAGGTGCACTCCTATATATGTATGCTGCTCAAAACAATATTGATGTGGCATCATTCAAAACCCCGGATTACCTTTTTCCGGAAATCGCTTTGAATCATTTAAATATCGTACCGGCAATTATTTTCATGGCCGGATTAACTGCCGCAACCTTTGCCACTACCGATTCTGCGCTAACAGCACTTACCACTTCTTTCTGTATCGACTTTTTAAATTTTGATAAAAAGGAAGATCAAAACTCAGCACAACTGGTCCGCACCCGTCATCTTGTGCATGTTGTTTTTTCTGTACTAATGTTATTGGTGATATTATGTTTCAAAGCAATAAATAATGACTCGGTTGTAAATGCGATTTTTAAAGCAGCAGGATATACCTACGGACCATTGTTAGGTTTGTTCGCTTTCGGGATGCTCACCAAACGAGGAGTCGCAGATAGGCTGGTTCCATTCCTT
>JANMZB010000591.1:0-6087 GCA_031382725.1 Sphingobacteriaceae bacterium
GCCTCGGCCCGGTTGGCAAACGCCAACATACCCGCCAACAGGAAGAACATCGGAAGAAACGACCGAAACCCTTGCTGCAAAAACATTTTTTTCTGTTGTGTGAAAACCAATGTCCTCTTTCTCGTAGTTAAAATTCTCCATGAATTCTATGGCACCTATTCCCTCGATTTCTTCCCTCAATTTGTTTTCTTCAAGGGTAATAACTTCTCGGTTATCTAGTTTATTAATTGTATAGTCTAATTCTGAAACAGCTTTGTAAAAAGGTTTTTTAGGCGGCTCATTAATTGACAAGCGTAGGTATAATTCCTTTTCTAAATTGGAAATAACTTTCTTTGCCGCATCAGCATGGATAAGATTTTTATCTGGCATATCGCAAGTAGCAGTAAAACTTTTGAGTTTTAGATATTCGATATTTTCATTATCTGCCGAATATCCTTTAGGTGTGGTCTTTAAAGCTCCTTCCCTGTCAAGATCACCAAAAACCTTTTGAAATGCGGCATCATTTACAATGTCTTTAAGCTCTGAAGCATTGTAATCAATTTCCTGACGAATACATTTTAATACCTCTGTTTCCGGATACCAGGAACCACCCGCAACAAAACATTTTCCAGGCTGAATGTGAATGTAATATCCCGGACCCTTAAAGTTTTTCCCATTAGCAGATATAGCGATTCCGAAATTGGTTTTGAAAGGGGTTTTATCATTGCTAAACCGAATATCCCTATAGATGCGCATAATACAATCTTTAGGATTCAGGTCTACCGGGATGGTATTATCGAACTTAGAAAGACCGGTTATAATCTCCGATGTAAATCCGAGCACATTTTCACGACTTTTCTCGTAGTCGCCTTTATGTGAAGCGAACCATTCGCGATTGTTATTCTCGTCAAGTTCAGACAGAAATTTGAAGGTAGATACTTCAATCATTTGGTAGACGATTCAAATCAGAGATTAATTCAAGTTAATCTTTTCATCCTTCATATCAACCAAAATATCTTTACGGCGATATTTCTTGTACCAGATAAATCCGACTACAGCCACAGCCAGATACGGCATTGCCAGAAGATACATAATACCGTTATTAAGTCCCTTACCCTGGGTGTTACCGTTTGAAACCGAAGCTTCTGCATTCAGTGTACACATAGAACATTGTGCATTTACATTGAATGTTAACGCAAACAAAATCAGAAAGATAACCACACAATACTTAAGAGCTTTCATATTTCAAAGATAACGTAAAAGGGGCATCTACGGAAGTGAAACGAAGCACAAACTCAAAGAAAGAATTTTCTTTACACTCTGCTTAGAACAAATAGGTAGCTTAAAAAGTATAGTAAGGCGCAATCATTAGATAAACAATCACCCCCGTAACCGTTACATAAAACCAGATCGGGAAGCTCCAGCGGACAAGCTTCCTGTGTTTCTCAACATTCATTTGCAAACCACTATAAAAGCTGAAAAGCACTAATGGTAAAACGATGGCAGCGAGTATAATATGGGTAATTAGAATAAAGTAGTAGATGTATTTGATAACTCCTTCACCGCCATAGCTGGTGCGGACACCAGTGGCATGAAAAATAATATAGGAAACCAGGAACATCGACGATAGGATGAAGGCAACGATATTTAAGTTTTTATGCGCATTAATATTTCCACCCTTTATTTGATTTACCGAAATTAATAAGATTACACTGCAGCTTCCATTTAGTATAGCATTTAGCTTCGGCAGAAACGAAACCCAATCTGGTACAGGAGATCCCTTAGGAAATAAGGTGAGTAAGTCTAATTGCAGAACTGCTACCAGCAAGGTCACAAATATGGACACACCTAAGATTATACGAAACATCAATTTATCGTTCATCACTAGCTAATAATAAGATATTGGCGTGTTCCGTAATTCCTCGGTTACCAATACTTTAATTTCATCAATCAATTTGTCTACCTGCTCTTTGCTGGTAGAATCATAGTATCCGCGAATGCGATTTTTAGAATCAACCAAAATAAGCATAGGGCTGTGAATAATCTCACCATCAGTTTGAGTAGCTAAGGCATCAACCAAAAAATCCTTCTTCGCAAGATCAAATATTAAGTCTCTGCTCCCGGTTAGAAAATTCCATTGTTTCGGATTGGCCTGGTACGTTTGGGCATAAGCTTTCAATGCTTCCTGATTATCATTTTCAGGATCAACCGTTATGGAGTAAAACTTAAGCATTTTATTCTTGCTATACTCAGCCACTACGCGTGCCATTTGAGTATTCATTTGCGGGCAAAAGCTTTTGCAATTCTTATAAAAGAAGTTGACTACCGCTACGCGATTGCTATCAGCAGACAAACCAATGCTATCGCCGGTGCTGCTAAGTAATTTGAAATCCCGAATATGGTGATAAATAGTGTCGGGTATTTTCTTACCCCGCTTGGTATGAAAGGTTGCGGCGACTTGTTTTGGCCCCATAATATTAAGCGGCCTGTACCTGTTCGTACCTTTTTCCTGGAGTAAATAATATAAAAATCCTGGCAACACTAAGATGGTTACCAGGATTATAATTTTAAAAACCGAAGACTTATTCTTCATTAATGAACATTCATATGAATATTCAGATAAGCACCTTCTGTAAGCATTAATACAATGAAATAAACAATAAATATCAAGGATAATACGATAGACGCGATTAAGCCGTATTTCTCAAACTTAAGGTGCATAAAGAACGCAATGATATAAAATGCTTTTAGTAGTGTAAGTGCTATATAGATCGTATTACGAACAGCCTTTCCCATAATTGATTCGGGAACAGCTAACGCAATTATAAATTCGATCGCGGTAATAGCTAACAGGTAAAAAAATACCGTCCAAATTTTCTTTTTGGTCATACCGCCATGCTCGCCATGACCGTGTTCTTCTGTTGTATGTGGTGTATGCTCTGAAGCCATATTAAATTCTTTTAAAAATTATACAAGATAGAAAAATGTAAAAACGAATACCCACACCAAGTCTACAAAGTGCCAGTATAACCCAACTTTTTCTACCATCAGGTAACTTCCACGTTTCTGGAAGACATTACCCATAGTCATAAAAAGGATGATAAAATTAAAAATAACCCCGCTGAAAACGTGAAAACCATGAAAACCGGTTATTGTGAAGAATAAGTTTGCGAATTGCAGGGTGCTAACTTCATCAGCACCTATGTGCTTAATCGTCGCTGCATCAGGGATTGACCCCCACCAAAATCCTTCATGGTGTAAGTGTGTCCACTCTAATGCCTGGCATCCTAAAAAGGCTGCTCCTCCAATTATGGTCCAAATCATCCAGGTAATTACTTCCTTTTTTGAGTTACGATGCCCCGCCTCTACTGCCAAAACCATGGTTACTGAACTCATGATTAGAATAAACGTCATGATACCTACAAATACCAGGGGATAGCCATGATCAGCTAAACCGGGAATAGACTGAAAAACGACATCCGGATCGGGCCAGGTAAGTTTACTAAAGCGTTGTGCTCCGTAATAAATTAAAAAAGCTGAAAATGTGAATGCATCTGAAACCAGGAAAAACCACATCATTATTTTGCCGTATTCGGCATCAACAGGTGATTTACCACCGTCCCATGCACCGGTTTTAACTTCGTCTAATTGTGAGATTGTAGTAGTACTCATTACAGTTTGTTATTGGTTCAAAAGTAAGAAAACATATAAATAAATCCATAGTATATCTATAAAATGCCAAAATATAGATGTTACCTCCAGGCGGAAATTATTCTTTACCGGAGATATTTTATTAACGTTAAAATTCAGCGCTCGAAGAAGCAAGATCACCCCTACCCCAATGTGCAGTAGGTGCGATGCTGTAAATACATAAATGAAGGAATGAGATGCATTAATATTTACAAAAGGTACGCCTTGATTAAATAAAATGCTCCAGGCTTTGGTTTGCAATACGAAGAATATGATTCCAAGAAGTGCTGTCAAAACAAGGAAGACGTTTTGTTTCTGGAACTGTAATCTTTTACCTACCAGATAAGCCAGGTGCATTGTAAGACTGCTTAAAATAATAACAGCAGTACTGTATTTAAAAACATCAGGCAAAATGGTTTTAATCCCGCGTGAGGGATCTCCGGCCGTGTAAACAATAAATCCGCTGGTAAGCCCTGCAAAGTAAATAAAGGAAGAAACCAAAAAAAGCCACATCATAAACTTCCTGGCTTTGAAGTTCTCCCTATCCTGTTCTATAATTTTTTGCGCCATATCAATAATCAATTATCCAACGAAATCAAACAACAACACCAATTGTACAAGTGGCAAATAAAAAAAAGACCCGAACATCACCTTTTGAGCCGACTCGATATCTAATTTTCTTAAGAGATTTAATGCCAGCCAACAAAATATTAATCCCAAAATCAATGATAATCCTCCAATTATGTAGCCTCCAAAACCCATAATGGTTGGCAGTAAACTCACGGGACTTAATATAATAGTTGAGATGAATGTAAACCAGGCACTCGTCTTATCACGTTTAGTGGTTGGCAACAATCTGAACCCCGCTTTTTTATAATCATCATCCAGCACCCAGGCGATAGCCCAAAAGTGAGGAAACTGCCACACAAACTGTATTCCGAATAGTATGATCGGGATCCAGGAGATCTGAGGATTTTCGAATGCTGCGAAATATCCAATCAGTGGTGGTAACGCTCCGGGAAATGCTCCTATAAATACTGCAATTGGCGACTTTCTCTTTGCTGGTGTATATAAAAAAGCATAAAGAAATATCGAAAATACAGATAGCACGCCCGTTAAAAAGTTTAAACGAACCAATATTAAAGTACCGGCAATACCCATAAACAAGCTTAATACAAGCGCTTGCCCGGTGGTCATTCGTCCTGCCGGAATTGGCCGGTCGCTGGTGCGCTTCATTAATTTGTCGAGATCTTTTTCTATGATTTCATTAAACCCATTAGCGGCTGATGTAACCAGAAAACCACCAATGGTTAAGATGAGCCAATTAGTCCAGTTATAATAATTTTGCTCTTTGCAGCCAATTAAAAATGAAACAGACGCCGAAAACACTACAAGAAATGTAAGCCTCAGTTTAATTAGTTTTTTGAAATCTGAAAAAAAGCTATTCTCTCCCACTTATCTGGCCGTTCGTGATTTATATAATCTATTCTGCTTTAGCAAAAGAAGCAGATAATATTGTCCCCCAAAGATTAAACTCGATAAAAGGATATGAGCTGCCTGAGCAACAGGCGGCAGAGCAAGTCGCGCTAGCGTTATGCCGGTAATGATTTGTAATACAATAAGTAAAAGCACGTAAGTCATAAACTTAAAATGATACGTACTTCCCATATATTTTTTTCTAATCAAAATCAGTAAAACCAAATTGAAAATGAATACCACTATTGCAAAATCGCGATGTATCTCGAATTGCATCCCAACATTTGCCATCCATTGTGAACGGTTGAAGCCGTTCATTGATGACGAAATCGCATCTATTTCTTCCCGCACATTTGTTCCGATAGTAACCTGGAATAAAGTGAGGATCACAGAAATAATCGCTAACACACGTATTACCCCTGCCTCTTGGTTTGCTAACAGACTTCTTTCCCGCAAAATTCTCGCCTGGAACAAAGTATAAATACTAATTGCCAAAATCCCGAAAGCGACCAGCATGTGTACCGTAACCACCCATGCTAATAAATTTGTTGATACAACTATTGACCCTAACCATGCCTGAAATCCCACTAAAAAAAGGTTAAACAGTGATAAGGCAAATATCCGCTTACGCGATTTTAGATACGTTATCGAAAGCACTGCACATGCTAATAAAAACAACCCGGTAATAGCTCCGATTACCCGATTAATATATTCCGTCCAGGTTTTAGCGGCATTAAACTTTTCAGGCTTAAGAATGCTTTTATCATTCCTTATTCTTGATGCCAGATCCCCAAATCCTAAAATATCCAAGCTCTTAGCAAACCGACTGTTTTTGCCGATTCTTCTGGCTACAAATTTATCTTCATAACCCGCAGGAAGCTGATTTGCCCGGGTAGGCGGAATAATTCTGTCGAAACATTTAGGCCAATCCGGGCAACCCAT
>JANMZB010000621.1:0-1619 GCA_031382725.1 Sphingobacteriaceae bacterium
CCGTTGGTACTGTCGTGAAAAGCAAATTTTTTGATATAATCTTTTCAAGATTGTACAGGCAGCCACCTAACGCCTAGCAAAGCCTTTATTTGCTAGGAGTGCCTCCCGGCGGGGGCTTGTTTGAAAGGGGAAACGGCTGAAAAACCCGTTTCCCCTTTCAAACAAGCGATGATGAAAAAACCCAAGAGCCAGGAAAATAATTGCTGAATTCTTTCTAGCTTTGTGCTAGCAAGGAGAGGTTAGCTTCTGCTTCTTCATCCTGGGTAGTCCCGCTGGTCGGGACTATTTTTTTGTCTTGTTTTTCCTTGTAGTTAGGGTCATATTCTGTATCGCCCTTCCAAAGGGCGAAGGCCAGAATGAGTAGTTTTTTCTGCACGGCCACGTAGGCTTTCATCTTGATACCACTCCGCTCCACCACCCGCTGGTAAAGGGCTTGACAAGTAGGCTCCTTGTAACGTACCGCATTCAGGGCCGGCATATGCAGGATTCTTCGGATGCCGCTGTTGCCTTTCTTAGAGATGCGCGTTTTGCCTGAGCGCTTGCCTGACCGCGCGGGCGGCCCCGTGGTTTTCTACCACATCATAACCGGCATAACTGACTAGCTGGCCCTGGTTAGCAAAGCCCGTAAAGCCGTTGGTTTCAGCCACTAGCCTTACCACTGATAACAAGCCTAATCCCTTGATAGCAGTGAGTCGAGCCACTTTCTCTTGGAGTGGCTTATCCTGCTCAAGAAGCTTTTCAATGGCATCCTTGATGTGGGCCAACTGCTGGTCATAGAAGGCAAGGAGTTGATCAATTTGTTTCACGATAAAGACGTCCGTAAACGGGCTAACAGCTAGGGCGTGTTGCTGATTAAGCGATTGGGTCTTCAACCGCGGCGGCGGACCGTTCCTGCAATCGCTGATGCTGGCGTGTGAGCAGGCGCAACTCATAGATGTTCTTAGAAAGCGGCTGCCAAAGCGGTAAGTGCTGTTCCAGGCCCATTCGAGCCAGTCCTAAAGCATCCATCTGGTCATTCTTAGATTTGTGGCCCAGACTCATCAGGTAGTGTTTAACCTTGTTGGCCAGCAGAATGCTCACGGCTTGCTCCTGCTGGTAGAGATACCAGGCCAGTTGTTCGTGATACACCCCGGTAGATTCCATTACGTAGACCAGCGGCAAGTGCGCTGGGTGATGCTTGGCTGCCCATTGAAACAAGGCTTGAAAACCACTGGGCTGGTTAGCAAAACCAGTGGTAGATTTGACCTTGACGTGTTGGTCGGTATCGATCACCGACAGACAGACTTGCAGGCGGTCTTTGCTCACATCAATGCCCACACAAGAGCGAAGCAGGGTTTTCATAGCAAGGGGGTTAAAAGGTGGAAAATAGCTCCTGACTGCTCTTCCCGAGTTGGGCACATCAATGCCAGGTCAAGGCTAATAGCCCTGCCTGTAGGTACTGTTCAAAGTAGAGGGAAAAGACAGGGAAAGCAGCAATCTCAACGGTTCAATATCGTCTGTGGACGTATCAGCGGCGTTACCTGTTTACTACCTTCCCTTGTCAGTTGCTTGGTAGCCAAAAATTGTACCGCTCCGGCGGCCCGGTTTTTCTCCTACCTTGCAAGCACTACAAAGATATG
>JANMZB010000663.1:0-1340 GCA_031382725.1 Sphingobacteriaceae bacterium
GGCAACACTGAAGGACGGGTTGGTGCAGTAGGATCTCCTACAAGAGACTTATGGCTGATGGGGTTGCTACCGGGGAACTATTTGGGACAGAAGTTCCAGACTCTGTACAAAGAGAACATCCGGTGATCTTATTGATGGGATGAATTCTGGTGATTCCGATGGAGATACAGTAAGAGATTTAGTAGCTGTTATCGACGGTGCTGTTATCGTGCTGTCCACACCGGTTTTGCGACAGGCACGGTGATAGGTACAGTAAAGGGTAAGATGATGGGCACATCGACTAGCGCTGCAGCAGGCCCTGCCAAAAGATTGCTGATGGAGTGTTTGAAGTTGCTGTTGCAATGGGTGTTCCTGTTGATGCAACCGCGAGCGGAGATACTGATTGCACAGCACTAGGGAGATCGGTAGTAATATTTGGGATATAGTTTACGCCAGATTCCGTAAATGAGTCACTCGGCCGAGCCGAGCAATGACGAGTTATGTGGTATGTGGGTTTTCTTGACAACAATCGAGGAAGAACACCGTCTGCTCTTGGACAACAATCACCTGATAGAACTTCACATTCCGAATTGAGGAAATTCCTTCGTCATCGCAGCACCAATGATCTGAAATATAGTAAGAAGGTACAAAGTAATTTGACAGCGGTTATGACAAGAAATTGTTAGACAGACCGGAGAACCAACACGATAATATCAATGATATGATCGACTTTGCATTGTATTTTTAATGTACGTACCAATGCTTTGATAATATCATTACAATATAATGTCAGATGATTTCGCTATTCAATAATAAGAGATGGAATGATAGAATACAAAAAATGTCAAACACTAGTTAGTTACACATGTATAAAGAGCTGCATTATTTCTTGCAACCATGATCAAGACACTCACACCATTTGATGTACCTCCACAACAGCTGGTCTAGTATGCATTCCCCTTTTTATAAGAACAAGTTTACTGCAGTTCTAATACTAATAATGTAGTCATCGCGAATAGCATCGGTTGTGCCGAATCGTTTGTATTGTGAATATGATCTCGTCGTCAACGCTCTCTCTCTCTCATTCGATAGAACTAACTTCTAGAGAGAGCAGGTACATAAAATACCAGTACTTGTACAAGTAGCGGCAGTACAAAAACATGTACTTCTTCCACTGAAATTACAGTAGCACAACTACTGTACCTGGTACAACACATCTCAACCTCTAATAAAACTACGCACCAAATCAACGTTTTTGCACCGAGTATATTACATATTGGTTGCACAGTGACAAAATAGAATTAAAAAAGAGAAAACAGGAAACTAGAGGCTTCAAGAGTGAATCGAACTCAAAACAAAAA
>JANMZB010000689.1:0-1006 GCA_031382725.1 Sphingobacteriaceae bacterium
GAATTGAGTAATGTTGCAAGAGAATTAGCAACTCATTTATCAAATCCAGGAGAGGAACACTGGAAAGCTTTAGAACGATGTGTTGGATACATGTCTAACTATAAAGATGAAGGATCAATTTTTAGACGACCAAGAGAATTAAGATCAATTTCATTATGTGACTCAGATTATGCTAATGATAAACTTGATTGAAAAAGTATATCAGGAAGAATCAAGACATTAGGAGGAATGATTACAAATTGGACTTCTAAGAAACAGCAAACAGTTGCACTGAGTAGTACTGAAGCCGAATATCAATCACTTAGTGAGTGTGCTCAAGAATCAATGTTCACAATGAATCTAGTGAAAGAATTGATTAACCAAGAGCTTCAAGCTATAATTTATGAAGATAATTTGGGAGCAATCTTTTTGGCTCGAAATTGACAAGTTTCAGCAAGAACAAAACATATTGATATTCTACATCATTATGTTAGAGAACTATTAAGTTGTTTCAAACTAGATACTCGATTTCAACGATCTGAGAATAATTCATCAGATATTCTCACCAAGATCACAACAAAAGAAGTACATGAGAAACATACTAATAAAATACGTAATGGTATTTTAGATTGCTGGAAGGAGGATGTTAAGACTGATACATCTGCGAGACAATTTGATGACGTCACAGATGTGAAAGAATTGGAAGAAAAGTCTTAATAGTCCAGCAGATAAAAATACATTAGTATTATATTCGTGATAACGTTCACATATATATGGATGCGAGCTTATATTATAGGAACGGAGTATCAAATATCGTTAGGAATATTTTATTCGATACTACGAAGAAACATGTACGCATATGTAGTACTAAGTAGAAATATTATTCGGGGAAAATATTTCTAGGTATACTGGTATATTTTAATATATCGGCGTATATAATTATACTGGTAAGTACATATCTAAGTGTACGAACTATCTAGTGGTGAATAGAACTTGATAAGCTAAAGGTATTACCGAACGAAGGAGA
>JANMZB010000722.1:0-1634 GCA_031382725.1 Sphingobacteriaceae bacterium
GGACGAGGAGGGATAAGAGTTCAGTGGGGCAGGACTTCAGCGATCCTTCGGTGAGGTATAAGTTCGCTGCGAATGCGGCGCGTCCCCAGAGAAGGGGGTCTGGCGCTGAGGCCTCGTGTGGGGTAGGGTGCTGTCGGTTACGAAGGATTTGTGTCATAGATGTGGTTGTTGTGTGTAACTTGGTAACAAGGCGGGTGAGGAGTACGATGGTTCGTTGGACCCAAGAGAGGATGGATAATAGGGCGAACCCGCGGAGACGAGAAAAGCGGTGGATGAGCGATGTGTGGCCGGTAAACGCTTGCAGGGTTGCGGAATTGAGAGGGTAAATGACCTCCTCGTCATCATAGTGTTCGTGGGGGTTCCAACGTTCGCCAGAGGTGAGATGGATACGTGGCAGCGTGTCAATCTCGTCTGATGAAGCTGTGCGGTGCAGACAGATCATCAAAGCTGCCTGTCGGTGTAATGGGATAACGATGTTAGGGTCGGTGAGTGTGATGGACTGGGTACCTGGTAAGAGGTCGGCACCGAGATGGTGGCGTGAGGTGGAATCCACAATAAGGCCATTTGTACGCATCTGGCTCTCCGACAGGAGGGAGGTGCGTGACCCTTTGTTTTCGACCGCTTGGTAGGCTATTGCGAGGTATTCAGTACCGTGGGAGTCGCAAACGACGGCGCATGCTGTGCCGACACGACAACCTGTTTTTCGAGCGTGTTTTTCATTAAAACCGATAATGTTGATGGTCCGGTCGGGGTAGTACTCGAGGAAAGTCCAGCCGGTTCCGAGGATCATGGTATCGGCTCCCCCGTCAGTAGTACTAAAATGCCAGCCGGGGCGGAGCTGTACGGCGGCGTGACCGGCAAAAACGCGAGATTGGCAATGAACGTTAGTAGTGACCGATGAAGTATGGTTCGCGTAGGTTAGAGAATCAGAGTCTTCGTCGGATAACTGGAGGTCGAGCATGGTGTGGTAGGCCTGTCGGAGTGCATCGGACCATTGAGGTTCGGGGTATGAACTTTGTACGGCGTTGATGAAGGCCGTGGCTGGATCAGTAGCGGGAGGCGGTACGTCAATAGTGGCATTAAGGGCATGTGATGGTGCAGCGACCACGTCAACAGTGGCGTTAAGTACCGTGGATGGTTCAGCGAGGTCGGTTTGGGGGATGACCGTGGCAACGTGTGCTTGGGCCCGACTGTATTGTGAAGGGATTACGCCGGGCGTAACAGTCGGCTGCGGTTTACCGGGATAATTATCGGATGGTAATCTGGGGTTGGAATCCGGAGCTGGTTTGGGGTCTGGGTGCGGCTTGTTTGTTAACAGGTTATTCCGCTCGGTGACCCATTGGGTAGCAAGGGCTGGGTTGACGGCTTTAAGGGCGTTGAAGGAATGATTATCCATGTGGTAGATACCCCGAGGTTGACCATATGCGGCGAAGGCGGCAGAGATGGGGTCAAGCACGTCAGGGTCTGTGTGAGTGTGCTTGGCCTTTGATATCGCCGTGTTGAGGTGGTGGGCATCTTCGAAGTTGCGCCATTTAAGTAGGGCGAGCATAAAGGCATCAAAAGTCTTGTCTTTATGGGCATCGGCGATGGAGTAGATCATGCCGGAGGAATCGTATCCTGCTAGTCTGTTCTTG
>JANMZB010000740.1:0-1389 GCA_031382725.1 Sphingobacteriaceae bacterium
CCTCCTTCATAAGTTTGCTGTTGCGAGAAAGGGTGACCCTTAGCGTGGAGTCCGATAAAGACATGTCTCTTTAGCCTTTTTGAGCATCTCGCGCAATTGGTCTTCGTTTGCGTCCTCCGCCTCGTCGGGATCGAACGTCCAACCGTTGATGTTGAAAGTTGTTGCGTCAAACTTGTCGCCCGGGATCATACCTCTCGTGGAATAGATTTCATCCACGAAGTTCAGGTACTTATACTTTCGTCCTTGTCGGTTGTTCGGTCGTTTATCGCTCAGCTTGCGTATCACCTCCTTTTCCGGCATGACTACTGCAGCCGCAAGGATCGTTAGCGTGTCCACAAATTCTTCTGGCTTCTTCATTGCGTATACTTTGGAGGCTATCTGGTCAGCGACTTCTCTGACGAAATCAGGGAGGATGTTGGGATCTCGTAGACGTATACCATCGGACAGTTGCATTACGTGGAGGATGGTTTCGCTGATTTTGTGGGTGCTCGGCCCAACTCCCATCGCATTTGCCCCAACCCTGATGCTCGTCTCTAATACTGCGGTTCGCATCATTCTGCTAATGACTTTGTTCGTGCCTCGCATAGCGTCTACCAGGTCCTTCTTCCTTCTGATTGTCTCGTTGAGGGTGTTTCTGATCTCGTTCACGTCCGCATTCGATTGGTTTGGGTTCGTTCGTTCCGCCAGGATCCATGTTGGGGGAGAATTAATTTCCTCGCATTTCCTTGTATCCAAGAGTTGCGTTCTCAACGCAGCCACCCGTGCCATCGTGGTTGCAACTTGGGGAACAGGGGTGCGAGTAAGGTTAATAATTTCGTCGTATCTGGCTGTAATATCTCGTTCGTGCCATCCCGCGCTTCCATATTCCCATGATCGGACGAGGGCTTGTGTCTGGTTTGGGGAGGTTTGTACAATCTTGCCATATACGGGCTGCCATGGAAAATTCGGTTCTTGGATGTAGTGTTGGGACATCACGACGCACACTTGGTCGCCCGTCCTGAACATCCATTGTCTGTTGTGCGTGCTGATGTGGAAGGTCAATGGTCGGACGTTCATCGGGGCATTGCCCGTTTGGTATCCCGTTGGTACCGTTCCTTGATTGGTGGCGTTTGGCTGCTGTTGGGACATGGTTAACTGCTTCGGACGATTGGGTGATTATTGTCACGATTTTCTTCCAAAAGGATACTTGCAATAAATACTAGGTCTAATTTACGTAAACATGTATTACTTATTTTCTTACACATTATCCTGTATGTGTGCCCGGGTACTTCGCCGTATTGGTGGTTCAGTGCGGGTCTCGCATTCCTATAAAATTTCGTACGCTACTTTTCCTACGTCTTATCGGGTATGCATGCCCGTTGTGGTGGGTCAATCCTGGTCTCGCATTGG
>JANMZB010000743.1:0-1352 GCA_031382725.1 Sphingobacteriaceae bacterium
TCTTGTCCGGGGTCTTGGCTATTTTGTCTAGCACTTGGCTCAAGCCGATGCGATGTTCTTTCCGATTCATCCCGAATAATCTACTATGATATATCGGGGACAACTTCTGGAGGAACGCCTGGGTCAACTACCCGTTCAATCCTGTCGGGAATACTCTTGCTAATACCGTCATGCCCTCGATCTGACGTTGTGGGTCCTTGGTTGCTGTTTTAACATGTCCGACGTAAGTTTCGAATACTTTGTCGAGCTGTGACCGGGTGGTTTCGTTTATCGAGACCCATTCGTCGGATTGTTCGGTGGTCAGCAAGCTTATCTCCCGGATACATTCCATCGCGAGTATGACCCAGGCGTTACTCCAGAAGTTGTCCCCGATATACCATAGTAAATTATTCGGGATGAATCGGGAAGAATTCGACACACCAACCTCGGAAGCCGGCAGCAATTTCGGAGTGTGGGTCATACTCGCGATGGAATGTATCCGCGAGGTAAGCCTACTGACCACCGACCAATCCGATGAATGGGTCTCGATAAACGAAACCACCCGGTCACAGCTCGACAAAGTATTCGAAACTTACGTCGGATATGTTAAAACAGCAACCAAGGAACCGCAACGTCAAATCGAGGGCATGACGGTATTAGCAAGAGTATTCCCGACAGGATTGAACGGGTACTTGACCCAGGCGTTCCTCCAGAAGTTGTCCCCGATATATCATAGTAGATTATTCGGGATGAATCGGAAAGAACATCGCATCGGCTTGAGCCAAGTGCTAGACAAAATAGCCAAGACCCCGGACAAGAAGATGACTCGGTTACCAAACGGGATACGAGCGATGTTCCCCGATGTATCGACGCAAGGAGCCATCTACGCGTCATCACAACCAATGGCCGGAAACATGCAGTTACTCGAATACCGCCGAGATGATCGTAAGCCACCGCCCCCTGGATCCCAACCAACGGAAGCTATGGGAGACAATACTACCCCGCCAACAACTCCCCAGATGTACCGAGCCCAAGGTGCTAGTGAGGGGAAGAGCAACCGTACCCCAATCGTTATTGACGAGGGTAGTTCACCACCCTCTCCCCAGGATCCAAACGGTACGGCATCGACCGACGATGATCGCAAGCCGGAAGCCATTCCTGGAGACCGTGCCCCGGGTACAGAAACGGTTGAAGCGGAGGCCACGGACGATGAAGACACTCCAGGCCAGGCGACGGCACAGGGGAAGCGACGCAGATTATAACTGCCTTGATACGGTGACCCAGTCGAGCTCAATGACTACCGACGTAGGGAGAATATCCCATACACGATAATTTACATGTACATTATTTGCAGATTGTATATTACGTTCCAG
>JANMZB010000755.1:0-4555 GCA_031382725.1 Sphingobacteriaceae bacterium
GGTTTTGCCGATGAGAAGTGCACCGGCATCTTCAAGAAGTTGAACCACATCCGCAGATACTTTTGGGATGTAAGAAAATGCCGGACAAGCGGCGGTGGTTGGTATTCCAGCCACATCAATATTGTCTTTTATGGCATAAGGCAATCCGTAAAGGGGTAATTTAGTTTGATCTTTTTGTTCCAGCTCTCGTACTTTGGCAAGTACGGTTTCTTTGGGAAGCAAGTGGATCCAGATATTGTAATCGTGGCAGGCCTCTGCTTTATCGTATATGATTTCTACAAGTTCCGGAAGTGAAAGCTTCCCGGATTTGAGCATCGCTTTGACGGAGGCAATGTCCATTTGCATGTTTTTGGTAATTGCCTGCATTTATACTAGTGTGAATAATTGGTTCAGTTGGTCTACAAACGCACCTGAATTTGACACGGCTCCAAAAATGCCGCCCTGAAGCTTGATATTATCCACGGCTGCGTAATGGTTCTTTTTTTCGGTGGCGCCGCAGCAGTCTTCAAGCAAAAGACATTCGTAGCCGCGATCATTGGCTTCGCGGAAGGTGGTGGAGACGCAAACATCTGTAGTAATGCCGGTAATAACGAGGTTTCGGATACCGCGGAGGCGGAGCACCATATCAAGGTCGGTTGCATAGAATGCGCCTTTGCCGGGTTTATCGATTATGGTTTCACCCGGCAGCGGGTAAAGCTCGGGGATAATATCCCAGCCCTGTTCGCCTCGTGTTAAAATTCTTCCGCAAGGCCCGGGTGCGCCAATACCTGCGCCATTCCGTTCAGAACGCCATTTTTTGTTAGCAGGCAGGTTAGATAGATCCGGCCGATGGCCTTCGCGGGTATGAATGATGTGGAAGCCTTGCGTTCGCATAGTTGCCAGCACTATTTTAATAGGTTCAATGGCTGCCCGGGTAAGTGAAATATCATAGCCCATTTGGTCGATATAGCCGCCTTTTCCGCAAAAATCTATTTGCATATCGATCACGATCAGGGCCGTATTTTCGGGGGTTAGATTACCGTCGAAGGGCCAAGAGTATGGATCTGAGTGGATTTGCTTCATGTGGAGGAGAGTTGAAATATGAGACTGGAGATTTGGTAATATTTAAGTTTCATATATTTGTTAAAGAATGCGTAAAGTGCTTTATTGGGAACAGATTTAAATAAATTGTACAGGTTTCTCCCAGATGGCCAGCACTACGCAGCCGCCCGGACTTTCAATAGCGTGATTAGAGCCCGGATGGTTAATCAATAAATCCCCTGATTTATAAACACCTCGCTCATCCTGCTGACTGCCTTCGAGTACGAAGATGTGTTCGTAACCCAAGTGTTCATGATTTGGTGCTGAGGCTCCCGGCTCATATTTTAAGAGCGCTGCGCTGGCATCCGAATGTTTGGCTTGATAGATTCGGTAAATGGACATTCCTTCTCGAAAAAATTCCCATTCGAGCGTATTATAATCCATACCCATTAAGTTTTGCAATAGAATATGATTGTACATATCTGTTAATTTAAAGCAATATCAATTCAGTTAATGGCCAGCCATCTTTTCTCCCAGTATGCTCATGTTGAGTTCATCTATAGTTGTTTCATAAATTATAGATCCATTGAAAATCACTCCAATACGATCAGACAACTCAAGTACTTCATCAAGATCTTCACTTAAAAGCAGAACAGCTGCACCACGATTTCGCACTTGCATAATAAGGCTGCGGATATCGGCAATGGCATTGAAATCAAGACCAAAACAAGGATTGGAAATAACAAGTACTTCTACATCTGATGAAAGCTCCCGGGCTAGTACCGCACGCTGAACATTACCTCCCGAAAGGGCCTTTATCGGAGTTCCCGGCGTTGGAGTTTTTACATTGAAATCCCTGATGAGATCCTCGGCCTTTCGGGTAAGAATTTTACGTTTTACAATCCCTTTACTTTGATAAGGACTATGATCATAATACCTGAGTGCCATATTTTCCGCTACCGACATTTCGGGAACGCAGGCATTTTTAAGCGGTTCTTCGGGCAGGCAATGGAATTGCTCCTTTTTCATGGCTTTGCGAGCCGGATTATATTCTTTGCCATCAATCAGCATCTTGCCCGAATTGGCTTTAACTTGTCCGCTGAGAATTTCTACCAGTCTCTTTTGCCCGTTTCCGGACACACCGGCAATACCGTAGATCTCGCCCTTCTTTACCTCAAGACTCAACTTATCAATTAGTGGGAGACCTGATTCTTCGTGATTAATTATTTCTTTTAACTGAAGCTTGACAGCTTCATTATGGCTTTTCCGAATTTGGCTTCGTTCTTTCATCTTGTTTCCAAGCATCAGCTCGGCAAGTTCACTTTTGCTAAAATCGCTTACTTTTCCACCACCTGCATACTTCCCTTTTCGTAAAACCGATACGGCATCTGCATAACCAAATATCTCTCGAAATTTATGGGAGATGATAATCACCGTAAGCTTTTTGCGATCAACAAGATTTTTCAGGAAAGACAAAACTTCATCCGCTTCACCGGGAGTAAGCACCGAAGTTGGTTCATCCAAAATCAAAATCCTGCATTTGAGGTAAAGCATCTTCAAAATCTCGAGCTTTTGCTTTTCTCCCGCGGATAAGTCTCTTACATAGGCCTTCAGATTTAACTCGAAAGGCATTTCACGCATAAAATCTTCAAGTTCCTTTTTTTCTTTTCGCCAATTTAATAAAGCTGGAATGGTTGCCCTGGCAAGTATAAGATTTTCAGCTACCGTCATATTATCTACCAGCATAAAATGCTGATAGACCATTCCTATGCCTGATTTATGTGCGTCTTTTGGATTATTAATATCAATATGTTTGCCGTCAAGCAGGATCTCTCCATCTTCAGCCTTATAAAAGCCCATCAGGCATTTGGCTATTGTGCTTTTTCCGGCTCCATTCTCTCCCATCAGTGCGTGGAAAGTAAACTCTTCAATTTGAAGACTAACATTCGTCAGCGCTTTTACCGCGCCAAAGCTTTTACTAATATTTATTAATGAGATAAGAGGATTTATAACACTCATAATTAATTGTTTAAATCTTTTAATTCCTCTATAACAGCCATTGAATTGGATACTGACCCAAACACCCCACCCTGCATTTTAACCATCTTAAGCGCGGCGAGATGATTATCATAATCTGTTGCCCCACAACAATCTTCAAGAATTAAACATTCATAACCGCGATCGTTCGCTTCGCGCATGGTGGTATGAACGCATACATCCGTAGTAATGCCCGTTAGTATGATGTTTCGGATGTTATTCTGACGCAAAATCATATCAAGATCAGTTGCGTAAAATGAGCCTTTGCCAGGTTTGTCTATAATAATTTCACCTTTAATGGGGTAAAGTTCAGGGATAATATCCCAACCTTTTTCTCCTCTAATTAGAATCTTTCCGCAGGGGCCCTGATCGCCAATGCCTGCACCCATTGATTGTGAACGCCATTTTTTGTTTGGTGGTAAGTCTGCAAGATCCGGACGGTGGCCTTCCCTGGTATGGATAATGAAAAACCCCTTTTCTCTCATAACAGAGAGCAAGTTTTTGATAGGTTCGATTGGAGCCTGTGTTAATGAAAGATCGTAACCCATACTATCAACATATCCTCCAGAACCGCAAAAATCGGTTTGCATATCAATGATGATTAAGGCGGTATTTTGAGAGTTCAAATTACCGTCGAAGGGCCATAAGTAAGGATCAGCAGTGATTTTAACCATGTTGTTATAAATTAAATCTCGAGCTCTGCAGGAGCTAGACCAGATTCTTTTTTAGAAGAGCTGGTGATGATGATTATTAGAGTAAGAATATAGGGTGTGGCATTAAACAGGTAATACCCATACGAATATCCGGCTCCCTGAAGTGCCGGTCCGAGGGCACCCGCACCGCCAAAAAGCAACGAGGCTATGAAGCACTGCATCGGTTTCCAGCGTGCGAAGATTACGAGTGCCACAGCCATTAATCCCTGTCCGCCTGATAGACCTTCGTTCCAGCTTCCGGGATAATATAAAGAGAGATATGCACCTCCAATGCCCGATAGAAATGTTCCGATAGCGGAAGAAATGATTCTTATTTTGTTAATATCGTAACCCAAAGCCAAACCGGCTTCTTCATTTTCTCCGGCCACCCGAACAATCATTCCCCATCGGCTGTATTTAAAGCCATAATGCATCAGCACCGCCAGAATAATTCCCAGAATAAATAGCCAGTTAATTCTGAAAGCCTGAGTAATCTGCGGAACGCTGCTCCACCATGCCAGTGAAAAATCATCAAGTCGCGGAGCAGTTGGTTTGATGAGTGATTTACCAAAGAAAAACGCCAATCCGGTGCCCAGCATAATTAGTGCAATGCCCATAGCAATATCGTTTACGCCTTTCTTACCGCAGATCCAGCCATGAAATAAACCGAAGAGCGAACCAATACAACCTGCGGCCAGAATTCCAAGCCAGGCGCTTCCGGTAAAGAGTGAAACTCCATAACCCACCATAGCACCCATTATCATGCTCCCTTCGTGGCCAAGGTTTATCCTGCCCGACTTTTCGGT
>JANMZB010000578.1:0-1157 GCA_031382725.1 Sphingobacteriaceae bacterium
GAATACAGTCCACAAATCGAAACATCACTTACCCCTTGTTCACCAAGAAAAAGAACAAATAAAAGCACACAAAAATAATATTTCAAAGACACAACACGTATATTCTCATTTTTTCTTCTTAAATCAATTCATCCCTTTTCATGGTCATCTTCTAACCGGAGAAGAATCAGTACTTACGATATTACAAGTACTGTTTGAATAAACGTGATAGTTACCGCGTGTTTTAAGTTCGTTCTGAATTTCGCAATATTCAGAAATTAACCTCCAAACAGAAACCGCGTTCTAGAACAATTTTCACTATGGCAAACAATAAAACACCAAAGCACAATGTCGATACATCTGTGGCACTTCTACGGAAAAGAAGTTTAGTAGTGAATAAGTTAAATAAGTGTGAAGAGTTTGTAAGCCTTTTGACAATCGAAGATTTTAGTGTAGTGGAACTTTTATCGAGACAAGACAAGATAAAAACCATTTACAGCGATCATGACAATGTTGTAGAAGCACTTTCAGAGATTCTTCCTCTAGAAGAGTTTGTAAAACTGCAAGAAGACATCGATACATTCGAAGACAAATACCATTTAGTCGCAAGAAAACTAATGCAAGCAATCTCAACACAACAGACATCCAACCCTGATCAAAAAGACAAGCTATCAGAACAATCTGAAGCTAAGAAACTTGGTATAAAACTGCCAGAATTTCACATAACAAAATTCGACGGTGACAAATTAAAGTGGCTCGCATTCAAGAGCGTCTACATCGCAGTCATTCATACTCGTACCGACATCAACGACGTTGTAAAATTCACATTCTTACTTGACTCAGTCAAAGGAAAAGCTGCTGAGATCATTGGTGCCATAAACCTCACTTCAGAAGGTTACCAGTCAGCCTGGAACAATCTTATGCGTGTTTATGACAAACCCAAAGCCATTGCCCAAGCTAACATTGTCGGCATATTCAATCTTCCACAATGCAAAAATGGATCAGCTGAAGAGTTAAGATCATTATTGAACACACTTACATCCCACCTTGTTTCTCTTACCGCGCTTGATCTCAAAACTGACAAACTGTCAGAACTTATCCTGATTAACTTCGTCATCAATTGTTTAAATAATAACCTGGAAACCGAGTGGAACAAAACAGTTGAAATCGATGAAATA
>JANMZB010000850.1:0-8304 GCA_031382725.1 Sphingobacteriaceae bacterium
ATGAAAGACAGTAAGGTGATTGTCGCCATTAACAGTGATCCGGATGCACCCATTTTTAAGGGTGCCGATTACGGAATTATAGGCGATGCCTTAGAAATTTTACCCAGGTTAACACAAGCAATTAAAGCATTTAAGGGTTAAATGTAAAGCCAGATTTGGCCTTTTAATATGAAGAAAATTAAATTAGATATAGTAGGATTATCATATAGCCAGACCCAATCTGGGGCCTATGCTTTAGTTTTAGGGGAAGTTAACGGCAGGCGCAGATTGCCTATTATTATTGGGGGATTTGAGGCGCAGGCGATTGCGATTGAGATTGAAAAAATGACGCCTAGCAGGCCTCTTACACACGATCTATTCAAATCATTCGCCATGGCTTACAATATTACTATTGAAGAAGTTATTATCTACAACCTGGTGGACGGAATCTTTTTCGCAAAGCTGGTTTGTAACGATGGTAAGAAGTCTATTGAGATTGATGCCAGAACATCTGACGCGATTGCGCTGGCAGTAAGATTCGAATGCCCAATAAACACCTACGAGTTTATTCTCTCTACTGCAGGTATTATGATTGAAGGAAACGACTTTGTGTTTCTTGAAAACATGGAGGCTCCTGCAGAAGAAAAGATGGCTACATCTGCTACTAATTACTCCGCTTTAAGTGAAGATGAGCTGAAAGAAAAACTCCAGCAAGCGTTGACTGAAGAGGCTTATGAGAAGGCAGCGAAGATTAGGGATGAGTTGTCGAAGAGGAAATCGTCTTAGGTCAATTGCTTAACTCCCTCTGAATAGAAAACGCAGACTATTGGTTAGCCTGCGTTTTGTATTTCTGTTATATTAAATCCTTATTGAGCAACAGCACTTTTCTGCCTGTCTTCAATACTCACAAAATCGCGTTCTGTTTCGCCAACATATACCTGACGTGGTCTGCCAATAGGCTCTTTATTTTCACGAAGCTCTTTCCACTGCGCAATCCATCCCGGGCAACGGCCCAACGCAAATAAAACAGTAAACATTTCGGTTGGGAAACCTAATGCACGGTAAATAATGCCGGAATAAAAATCAACATTAGGATATAATTTACGATCTGCGAAATATGGGTCATTCAATGCCGCTTCTTCTAATTGCTTCGCAATATTCAGTACCGGATCGTTAATTCCCAACTTATTTAAAATATCATCGCATGCTTTTTTAATGATTTTAGCGCGGGGATCAAAGTTTTTATAAACCCTGTGTCCAAAGCCCATTAAACGGAATGAATCGTTCTTATCTTTAGCCTTCGCAACCCACTTAGCCGTGTCACCACCATCATTTTTAATTTTCTCAAGCATTTCTATCACTGCCTGATTAGCACCGCCATGCAAAGGCCCCCAAAGGGCTGCAACTCCTGCTGCCACAGATGCATATAAATTACAATCAGAAGAGCCTACAATTCTAACTGTCGATGTAGAGCAATTTTGCTCATGATCAGCGTGTAAGATCAACAACTTATTCATGGCGTCAATCACAACCTCATCTACGGTTGATGAGCCAAAAGTCATATTCATGAAATTGGTTACATAATCAGCGTTTTTATCAGTAGAAAGATAAGACTGACCAAGTGTGTGTCTTTGAATATAAGCTACAATTGCAGGAAATTTCGCCATCAACTTAACCAGGGTTAAGTTTTGTTCAGCCTTGCTTGCCTGTAGATTCAAGCTTTCGGGGAAGAAAGCTGATAAGGCTGCAGTTATAGAACAAAGCTTAGCCATCGGATGACCATCCTGAGGGAAAGCGGCCAAAATTGCTTTTAATTCCTCCGGAACATCAGAATGCTCTTTTAACAAAGCTTCAAAATTATCCAGCTGAAGCTGATTCGGCAACTCGCCATAAATTAACAAATAGGAAACTTCAATAAAAGAAGATTTCTCAGCCAATTGCTCAATAGGATAACCTCTGTATTTTAAAATCCCTTTTTCGCCATCTAAAAAAGTGATGGCACTTTTTGTACATCCTGTATTTTTATAGCCGCTGTCTATCGTGATATAACCGGTCTGATCCCGAAGTTTTGAAATATCAATCGCCTTTTCGTTCTCGGTGCCGGTTATTACCGACAGATCATATTTTTTATCACCTAGTGTTATAGAAGCTGTTTCAGACATAAAAATGGGATGTTGCAGGGCAAAAATAATCAAATCTGCCTTTTTATGAAGTTAATTCTTACATCAACAGTAATTTTATAGTAAAATAATTTACCGGTAATGGTTTCTTAATGAAATATAAAGGCAAAAAGAAAGCGAAACCACAATTGGCTCCGCTTTAATATGCTTAATGTTGATTGATTAACGGCTTAAATTAAATCCGTATGCAATTCTTAAAGCTACCTGACCAAGGTTTCCACCGTTTTGAGAAAATCCTTCATATCGCAAACCTAAATCTATACCGTTATTAAAACCTAATCCAACTCCGGGCGCATAAACTAATGCTGTTCCTTGTCCGTCATCTGTTCCAAATGCGGCACCAACTTCCCCTGAAAAATAAAAACGAGCCACTGGGAAAATTTTTACACCAACTTTAAGTGGTACGTAGCCAATACTACCGCCATCATCTTTAACAGAGAAATTTGTATACCCTAAAGAAAGCAATCCGGATACGTTGCTGTAAAAATCTTTCTGTAAACGTAAATCGCCACCTACTGCAATATTAAAAGCATCATTGGTAGGCAATCCTAAGCTTAAACCAATTCCTAAACGGGTGTCGTGAGAATCGCCGGAAGGCTCTTTAGTTTGTGCATTTACGGAATTTGTGATAAATAATGCGGCTATAACTATAGCCATAAGTAATTTTTTAGTGTTCATCATTTCAATTCTAAATATGTTTAATGTATGACCGCATAACACTAATTATTGATAATTGTTTTCTTGTCAATTAAGAATTGATCCCTCTTGTTAGAAATCTCTAAAGTGTGGCGGGCTGGAATGAAACCTTTAACAGTTGCAGTCGTAAACGGTTTTACGGTCTAATTAAGTTTGGCGGCAGGTATGAAGAAACAAATTCTCATTGTTGATGATGAGTTAAGCATTTTAAAACTTTTGAATTTTGTTTTATCTAAGGATTATGATTTAATAATTAAGAATAGTGGCGTTGACGCTTTCAACTGGCTTGAAGAGGGCAACGACCCCGACTTAATTATTTCAGACCTGCACATGCCTTATTTTGATGGAAGTTCTTTCATCAGAAACTTAAAGGTAAGCGGTTTTTACCGCGATACGCCTGTTATACTGCTCTCTGGTGCTGAAGATTTAGATAAAAAGGTTAATGAAATGTCCATTAAGGTGGAAAGTTATATTCAAAAGCCTTTCAATCCAGATCAATTAAAAGCAATAATCAATCATTTAATAGCTAATTAAGTATGATTTTAACATCAGAATTAAATCTATCGCAACAAACTGGTTTAAATGTTAAAATTGCTTATGCAGGATCTGAGCTAAAGGATATTGTATTACCAGGTTTATCATCCAGATTTGATGTAGACAGCAGGTCTCTGTCGTTAAATACCATCGAAAGGTATTTGAACGAACAATCATTACTTACTTTACCCGATGTAATTATAGTTGAAGCTGATAACAAAGATCAATGGATCGGAGTTGTGAGGCAGATAAAGCAAAATCCTTTATTACTGGGAGTTATTGTGGTTGTGATATCGGCCTTTTCAAATAAAAGATGGAAGTCTATAGCGATGGATTTACATGTTCACGATTTCTACACTTATCCCTTCCCTCTCGATGATTTATCAGAACGCTTAAGTTTCCTTGTAAAGTTTAAGCTGATTAAACCGAAGCTCGCTTTCTTATCACAAATTATCGATGTTACTTATAAAACTCCGGTAATGAAACGAATTTTTGACATAGTTTCTTCCGGCTTTGCCCTTGTTTTATTATCTCCACTATTAATTCTGGTTGCACTTATTGTAAAACTAGAATCTAAAGGACCGGTACTTTATAAAAGCAAACGTGTAGGTACCGGTTATAAAATTTTCAATTTTTATAAGTTCCGTTCCATGCGCGTTGACGCGGATAAGGAGATTGCATCCCTTTCAAACTTAAACCAATATACGGGCGAAGAAGGTAAATCTGCTTTTTTGAAATTTAAAAATGATCCCAGAATTACAAGATTGGGTCAATTTTTAAGAAATACTAGCATAGACGAATTACCACAGTTATATAACGTTTTTAGAGGAGATATGTCACTCGTTGGCAACAGGCCTCTTCCATTGTACGAAGCGGAATTGCTAACTTCCAACGAATGGACACAACGTTTTCTCGGTCCGGCAGGACTAACCGGATTGTGGCAAATTAGCAAGCGAGGGAAAAACGACATGTCGGAAATTGAGCGTAAGAGACTCGACAATTTTTACGCAAAACACCATTCTTTCTGGCTTGATATAAAAATAATTTTTGGAACATTCCCGGCCTTATTTCAAAAAGAAAAGGTTTAAAGCTAAGTGAACACTGTATTCATTTATTAATTTTATAATGCATATTTTAAATAACGCAGCCTGGCTTGATGAATTTCAACTTCCCTATAAAAGTTATGATGAGATTCCTCAGCATATTTTTGATCAAGTTAATTCAAATTTAGATTCGATTACTTCAAAAGAACCAGAAGTCAGTATCCTTATTTCGGCATGGAATGAAGAAGTGAATATTTTACGATGCGTTGCGAGTCTCTCAAAAATAAAAACAATAAGGCCTTTAGAAATTATAGTAATTAATAACAACTCAAAAGACAATACCCAATTAACACTCGATCGGCTGCATATTAAATCATTGTTTGAAAGTGCACAGGGTTGTGGACCAGCTAGACAATTAGGTCAGGAAAATGCTTTAGGAAAATATGTTTTATTAGCTGATGCTGATTGCTTTTATCCTTCATGCTGGGTTGATAAAATGATTGACGTTCTTGAAGAAAAGAATGTTGTTTGCGTGTATGGCCGATACTCCTTTATTAGTGAGCCCGGTTTCCCAAGATGGAAGCTAAAATTGCTTGAAATGATGAAAGATATCATAGCAGAATTTCGACATATCAATCAACCCTATCTTAATACTTATGGGATAAGTATGGGATATATCAGGGAATACGGATTAAAGGTGGGATTTATAAAAACCAGGTTTTGGGGTGACGATGGGCAGCTGGCACTTGGCTTACTTGATTACGGAATAATTAAGCAAGTAAGGTCGAACAAGGCAAGAGCCTGGACTGGGCCAAGAAGCCTTCAAAGAGACGGTACTTTATTCCAAGCCTTAAAGTTAAGGCTGAGTAAAGAGGTAAAGCGTTTTCTTGCTAATTTTAAAACTCATTCTCCCGAAAGGATGAATAAATAGCTTTAATTTACTCCCAGCAAATCGCATGTTGAATCATTTTGAAAACGTTACTCTCCTAATAACTCATTATAATAGAAGCAGTTCACTCGAACGCTTGTTGAAAGCCTATCTTGAATTGAGTTGTTCATTTGGGGATATTGTGGTTTCTGATGATGGCAGTAAACAAGAGCATCTTCAAAAGTTAGAAGAATTGAGAAGCCTCTATTCCTTCAATTTAGTTACTTCAGAAATAAATAAAGGTCTAGGAAATAATATCAATAAAGGTCAGGATGCTGTAAAAACACCCTATACTTTATATGTACAGGAGGACTTTGAACCTGCGCCAGATTTTGCTTCGCATTTCAAAAATGCCCTAAACATTATGGAAAGCGAAACCCGGTTCGATATTGTTCGCTTTTATTCATACTTAAAATACCCTTATTTAAAACCTTATAAAGATGGTTTCTCAGAGATGTATATTAACCCCTGGTCGCCTGATTATCTGAAAATATATTATTACAGCGATCATCCTCATTTAAGACGCAGCACATTTTTTGAAAAGTTTGGGAGGTATGCGGAGGGATTAAAAGGTGATAAAACCGAGTATAAAATGTGTGTCTCCTTTATTCGAAATAAAGGAACGGGCCTATTCTTTGATGAGTATAAAGGATTATTTTATCAGAAAAATTCGGAAGAAGAACCTAGTACAATGACCCGGGGTAATTTGTCGCAAAGCTCCAATTTCTTCATTTCAATAATTAGAGATGTTTATCGGCAGTTTAAATACAATTATGATTTGAACCGTTAAGCTGATTGATTTAAAAAAGTCTATCGACAGCATTTAATTATTGTGTCATAAAGGTATTGTGCGGATTAAAGTTCCTCGCATTCGAGCTTGATTATCTACAATCTAACTGACTCAAATTCACCCCGTTTATCACAACATCAAATTCGGTTCTTCTATTGAGTTGCTGGTCGTTTTCTGAACAATTTACGCCATCGAAGCATCTGTTAACAAGTCGGCTTTTACCGTAGTATTCGACTTTGATACGATTTGACTTAATTCCGTTTGAAATTAAATAGGTTTTGGTTGCCTCGCCTCTCTTCAAGGACAATGATTTATTATAACTTGAGGAAGCCCGACTATCGCAATGGCTGGATGTAATGATGTTGACTTCAGGATGTAATTTCATTAATGCGACAAGATTATCCAATGTTGGCTTCGAATCAGAACGAAGGAAGTGCTTGTCGAGATCGTAGTAGATGTTTGGAATATTAAAAACTCTTTTTAATGAATCGCAATTCTTCACAACCCAACGTTGTGAACTTTGTGCTTTATCAAGCATGAAGTTCACTCTTATTGTCGAGTCTGATCGGATTCCGGTAGTACTTATAAACTGCCTTTTAGTTACATAATCCGGATTAAAACCTATAACCTCATAATCTGTTTCCTTATCAAGGTCGAAACCAAAATTACCATTCCGGTCTACTTTAAGTGTATCGATGCCTTCAGAGGTTCTTAAATAAACTACACTGCCCGGCCAGGCTACATTAGTACGAGCGTCTAATATTTTCCCGGCAATTTTAATAGAATAACTTTCACGCGTATAACTATAGATATCGTCATTACCTGCACGGTTTGAGCTAAAGTAACCACTTCTACCATCTTCTGATCTTATTAAACCAAAGTCATCTGCAAAAGAATTAATTGGAGCACCTAAATTATGAGGAATACCTAATGGTCTAAGATCTCTTATCATTACTTCAAAAATATCAAGCCCGCCTAGTCCAGAATATCCGGTAGAAGAGAAAAACAACATGCCGTCTTTTCCCCAAAATGGAAACATTTCATCACCTTCGGTATTAATCCTCCGGCCCATATTTACGGGCTTTGCCCATTGTTTGCCTCCGGAGGTTCTTACACTATAATACAGATCCTTTCCTCCAAAACCACCTGGCATATCAGAAACAAAAATCAAAACATTACCATCACTGCTCAATGCAGGGTGTCCAACAGAGTAATTATCGCTATTGAAAGCAACGTCTTCAATTTTATTCCAATTGGTTCCGGTAGCTGTAAAGAGCTTTAGTTTAACGGTACCATCATTGCTTTTGCCGGCTTTAAAACCACTATAATTATTACGTGTAAAAATCAAAGAACCATCGGGCGCAACTACTGCTGGCCCTTCATGATATCGGGTATTGATATTTCCTTTTAGAAGTTTGGAGTTTGTGCTTGATAGCCGCTGGTTACGGCCATATATCTTTTCATTGTAAACACCTAACGTTTTACTGTCGTTACTAGTAGGTGCTGTATCATCATCATTTACTTTGTAAAAACTTGCATTTGCAGAAGTACTACCATTTGCAGAATCAATTTTGATTTTTGTGATCTTATCCAAATTCTCATAAAAATACAAATTACTAAAAGGGGTGTTATCCCAACCAAAAACGTTTTTAACTACCTGATCTGGCTTTCGGTTACTTACATATATCAATCCTTTTTTATACCAGGCAGGTGAGTAATCTGATGCTGCCGTATTTAAGTCGGTTTGGTAAACAACCCAATCAGAATTCCCTTGAAAAGAGGCAGCGCCCGATTTTATAAATGATGAAGCTCTCTTATCCTTAGGAACGAGACTCAAATATTTACGATACCACTTTTCAGACTCCTCATATTTCTCTTTGTTGGCGAGTGCTTCTGCATAATAAAGTGCCCATTCAAATTTCATATTTGGCTGCTTTACCAATTTACTGAACCAAAGCAAAGCTTCATCGTAATTTCTGATATTCCGATTGCTGATTGCCATCATTTCCTGGGCAATAACCAGATTAGAATCGGATTTTAAAATCGGGGTCAGGTATTTAATCGCTGATACATAATGTAACCTCTTATAGTGTTGTTCTGCAAGGTTAAGCTGAGCTTTCAATTTAGATTGCGCTTCAAGGTTTTGCCAGGAGC
>JANMZB010000951.1:0-1401 GCA_031382725.1 Sphingobacteriaceae bacterium
ACGCCGTACATAGAAAATATAGAAATGCTTAAAGCATCTGAAACCACTTAAATGGAAAAGTAAGAGAATGCACATGACCTCGCTTTTGGCCATTTTGGGAGGACGCTTGGAGGGTTTGCCTAAAATGAAACCTTTTGTGGTTTCTTCAAAGTTCTTGCAAAATTCGTCAGTTATACAGAAAATATCGGTAACTTTATCGTATGTAATCATAGTGGATTTTGTTGCTAAATATTTGATAGTCAGATAATTAAATATACAACTTTGCCCACTTTTTTACATCATTTTTTTCATATTATTAATCGAACTCAGGTTATGAATAATAAATGTTTGTCCCAAGAACAAAGTCAGGAATTACTTAATATTTTAAAGGTTCGTTTTGAAAAAAATATAAACCGTCATAAAAATATTGAGTGGCACAAGATTCAGGCAAAGCTTGAAGCCAATCCTGAAAAGCTAAGGTCACTCAATGAAATGGAGCTATCAGGCGGTGAACCGGATGTAGTTTGTTACGATAGAGAAACAGACACCTATATTTTTTACGATTGTTCGGCAGAAAGCCCAAAAGGACGCAGAAGCGTTTGTTATGATGCCGAGGCATTGGAGTCGAGAAAAGAACATAAGCCTCAAAATAGCGCAGTGAACATGGCTTTTCAAATAGGTATCGAGCTGTTATCAGAGGAGCAATATCGCAAACTGCAAGAATTCGGGAATTTTGATTTGAAGACTTCTAGCTGGGTGAAAACACCAGATGCTATCAGGAAACTTGGCGGCGCGTTGTTCTGCGATAAGCGTTACAAGCAGGTTTTTCTTTATCACAACGGGGCGGAGTCTTATTACGGAGCCAGAGGGTTTCGTGGGCTGTTAAGGGTTTGATAATTGGTTTATATAGAATTCATGCATTATTCCTTTTGCCCATAATATCTCTGCTGTAATATTCTTGTAGTACTGTGAAAGTATTCATCCTGATTTGATAGTTTTAAATGAAATTAAATCGTGAATGCCTCAGCTTTCACTTAGGATGCGAATTATAGCATTCATAGTATAACCGTTGTAAGCCTAATTTACACTCATGTTGCCAGAAAGAGTAAGAAAAGTAACATTCCTAATTCTTTGCTTAATTGCAGTATCAGCTTCAATTCGAGCTTTTGGGCAGCACCCTTTAGCGGAATGTTGAGTGACAAAGAGGTTACCGATGTTATTACCTATGTTCGCAAGTCATTCGGTAACCAGGCAAGTACTGTTTCTACCGAAAAGGTTAAGAAAGTAAGAGCAGCTACTAAAGGTAAAACGGGTTTCTACACTCCCAAGGAGTTACTAACTCTGCATCCATTAGATTAGAGAAATGAATATTGCTTATAGTTAAGAATGACTAGAGCGATGAAGCTAAGGTACTATCTCATC
>JANMZB010000034.1:0-1192 GCA_031382725.1 Sphingobacteriaceae bacterium
GTTTCTACGAAAGAACAAGCCGACAACAACCTTAGCTTACAAACTCAGCGAAAAGCATGTGAGCAGTATGCGCTCAAACAAAATTATCCAGTTTTGGCAAGTTTTGGAGGTACTTATGAAAGTGCAAAAAGTGACGAACGAAAAGAATTTAAGCGAATGCTCGACTTTGTTAAGAAGAGCAAGGAAAAAGTCTCGCACATTATAGTTTATAGTGTCGACCGATTCTCACGCTCTGGAGCGAATGCCATTTATATCGCATCCGAACTAAAAAAGCAGGGCATCACCGTCTATGCTGTAACCCAACCTTCAGATTCCAGCACCGCCAGTGGCAGCTTGCAACAAAACATTCATTTCATATTTAGTGAATACGACAATCAAATGCGTAGAGAAAAGTGCATTGCTGGAACTAGAGAAAAATTGCTGATGGGAAACTGGGCTACTAAAGCACCCCTAGGTTATGATAATGTAAAAATTAATGGAGAAAAGAAAATAGTAATTAATGCCAAAGGCAAACTGGTTAAGAAAGCTTTTGAATGGAAAGCTTACGAAGGCTTAACCAATGTCCAAATTGTTGAAAGGCTTTCATTACAAGGATTGCCCTTGCACAAACAAATGATCACAAAAATATTTGAGAATCCTTTCTACTGCGGCATCATCAGTCATAAGATGCTGGAAGGAGCAGTAATTGAAGGCAAACACGAAAAGTTAGTATCAAAAGAATTATTTTTAAAAGTAAACCAACTTCAAACGTTGAATGCTCAAGGTTGGAAAGTGTTTGAAGAAAATGAAAGTCTGCCTTTGAAAAAGTTTTTGCTTTGCGAAAAATGCGGTAAACCCATGAGAGGATATTTGGTAAAGACAAAGAAAATTCATTATTACAAATGTGGCACCAATGGTTGCTGCGTGAATGAAAATGCCAAACGCCTCAACAATCATTTTTATCGGATGCTTAAAGCTTTCTCATTTAATCCCCAATTTTTACCAGTCATCAAATATCAATTGGAAGCTACCTTTCAAAAATACAATGAAGACCAAACAGAGGCCATAAAAGTAATAGAAAAGCAGTTTGCAGAATCACTTAAAAAGATTCAACGTTTAGAGGAAAGATTTATAATGGAAGAAATAAACAGAGAGCTGTATGAAAAATACATTGCCGTCTACAAGCAGGAGAAAAAGGAATTGGAGACAAAAC
>JANMZB010000049.1:0-1870 GCA_031382725.1 Sphingobacteriaceae bacterium
ACTACAGTACTTGTACCTGTACTAGTGCTCTTTGTACCAAAAATTACTTCCTAGAGAAACAAGAATTGTGAGATCAGGAACCATTATGTGCACTTGTAATACAGCTCTAATTTTAATTATACCAGTACTGGGAGTTTCCCCCAGCAATTCCCAAACAAACAACTTCATGAAAGAAATACTATTCCTTCCACATACAGTACTGTGACACTGCACTACTGTACAATCTTCAAAGAAGCTCAAAGAAGAGGAAGAGCAACACAATATTCCATGGATCATGTTGACAGTAACATATCTGTATGTGAAATCAAACAAAGCAACTCTCACTCATACATAGCAGAACACCAAGAACAGCTTGTTACATATACTGTAGTAAAAGAAATATCACAGACCAAAACAAAACTTAGTGTCAATACAAAATAATCATAATCATAATCATGTCTCTTTCTTATGTAAATGTTCTTGTAATTCCCCAGCTTTCAAGATAGCCCATGTATGTCAGATTCTTACACAATACTTGTAGTGGTAGACATGGTCGATTTGCACATAGTTGTTACAACCTGTCGTGATAATCACGTATTTATCTCATCAGCCCTCGATAACCAAATCTCAAGAACCTGTCTCCATACATGCGTGTGCCTCAGTACATGTTGTGGGTATGAGACCTATTGCTAGTATTTGTGGTGCGTTTTATTCTCGATTTTCTCATTGAGTTATCCAGGGGACTGGTCTAACGATATATAAACATTATTTCGTCTCGAGCTCGTAAAACACTGCGGGCCCATTATTCCATCTGCGAGTATCCACAATATAATTTCAGTGCAGTTGAATGTCGAGCCTGTAGAACTTGACAGCCGCAAGTCTTCTGACCGACCAGAAGAAACACCTTGTTATTGGAACGCGAGTGTGATTTTTTGCAGAGCTTCGAACAAAACAAATCGAAAGTACCAGACATAACAAGTGTAAATGCTGCTCTCAAATGAACTTTATATAGGTAAGTTAAACTCATGAGAATCCCCCTTTGCACAATATTCAACAGACCTTTTGTCTACCGTAGACATCAAGTTGCTATGTATGCGTTTGTCACCAATCCTGATATTCTTGATGTTTTAACCCTATGTATCAGCCTATACTAGAAATTGTCCCCGGCTCTTATCAGCCTATACTAGAAATTGTCACCGGCTCTTAGTAGCTGCAAAAGTTCATGTATAGTGTTTTTATACAATACATCGATACTTCCTAGGGTTAAGCTTGTGCTCCTACTCATGTTCCCTCAATGATTGGTCATCTGGGTTGCAAGACGCTACTGGCTGTTTCCACTGACGACCTATCTATGACTCTCGTTGATACAATCGTCGCTCTGAGATCACAATCATGGAACCAGATGGTAGTTGGCGTATGGGATTTGAGACCTTCCTTCCACGCTGGTAGAGCAAGGCTATGGAGCATGAGCGTATAGAAGAAAAATCCATTGATAGTAATACCAAGCGCATTTGGCTAACCAACAATCCGCTTAGAGAAATGCATTTGGGTGATGCTGAAGACCTAGTAATCACCACAGAACTCACCATGTCTGGCATGGCTGGTACATCATTACACTAGCTTTCTTTGCAACATTATTACCAAATTGGATGGGCATCTTCACACGTTTCTTACGTGCAAGCTTCCATGGGACCCCACCATTCTTGACAATGAGTTTAATGTATCTGAAGGTGATATTCTTGAGGATGACAAAAATACCCTGCGTATTGTCATAATACCCTTCATAACTATGAAAGGCTTATTAAATTTCTGCTAGATAAACACTCCGCCCCCATTCTAGTACCATTGATGCTTGCATTCATCATATCAACTACATCTCACTTCATCAATG
>JANMZB010000090.1:0-1232 GCA_031382725.1 Sphingobacteriaceae bacterium
TCCAAATTGTCGGCGTAAAGCAAATTGCCATTCCACCACCGACATTTTGGATGGTTTAATTTTATGCGATAGCTTGTCGATATTAGCTTTGGAGAGAGGAGTTGGTTTGCTAGCCATACGATTTATGAATCAGAATTTTTAAAAAAATAGAATTATTAGGAATAGAAGTTTGGGTATGAGCGATAATCAAAGGTGGTAAAAATATATTTTTTAAGCACCTACAATTTTAGTAACTTTAACACTCTGTAAATGTTAAAAAATTGTAGAATATTTAATACCGTAATGTTAAACTTATGAAATTATCCGAATTTAAGCTTGTACTTCCTCCAGAGTTGTTGGCCATGTATCCCACAGAAAACCGTGACGAATCAAGATTGATGGTACTGGATCGTGCAAAGGGCACTATTGAACACAAAATTTTTAAAGACATTGTTGATTATTTTGATGAAGGAGATGTATTTGTAATCAATAACACCAAAGTTTTCCCAGCCAGATTGTATGGTAATAAAGAAAAGACTGGGGCAAAAATAGAAGTATTTTTATTAAGGGAATTAAATCAGGAAGCCCATTTGTGGGATGTTTTGGTAGACCCCGCTAGAAAAATCCGCGTAGGAAATAAGCTTTATTTTGGAGATGGAGAATTGGTTGCCGAGGTTATCGACAATACTACTTCTCGCGGTCGTACCATTCGATTTTTATTCGATGGTAGCGATGAACAATTTTACAAAACGGTAGAGTCACTAGGTGAAACACCACTTCCAAAATACATCAAACGTAAAGCTGAAGATTCTGACAAAGACAGATATCAAACCATATATGCTGAGCATACAGGTGCTGTAGCAGCTCCTACTGCTGGATTGCATTTCACCAAGCAAATCATGAAACGTTTGGAAATAAAAGGTGTAGAAGTGGCTCCTGTAACCCTACACGTAGGCCTTGGAACTTTCAGACCGGTAGATGTGGAAGATTTGACCAAGCATAAAATGGATTCTGAAAACTTCATTATTAAAGAAGATAGTGCAGTTATCGTAAACAAAGCATTGGACGCTAAAAAAAGAGTGTGTGCTGTGGGAACTACCTCCATAAGATCTCTAGAGTCTTCGACCTCTGCAAATAACAGATTGAAGGCTACGGATGCGTGGACGGATAAATTTATCTTTCCTCCATACGAATTTAAAATAGGCAATGCACTTATCACCAATTTCCACATGCCTGAATCTACTCTTCTTATG
>JANMZB010000148.1:0-9091 GCA_031382725.1 Sphingobacteriaceae bacterium
ATCTTCATTTTCTCTTAAATGATTCTTTAAAGCAAAAGCATAATTAGGGATCATTAACCTGAAAAAACTTTTGTCTTCTTCTGTGTTTGTGTAAGCATGAAGCTTTATCGCTAGATTTCGACTTATATTAGTTAAAGTTCCCCAGAGTTTTCGGCCTTCCCACCATCTGTCATAAGCAGTATTCGTTCTAAAAACCAAAAGCAGAGAAATAACAAAGCCCAAAACACTATGCATCACACCAATATTATTTAATTGGTTCTCTCCGGCAATTCGAAATACTTCAATTTCCAGGTAAGCTATAGCACCAGAATAAATAGCTACAATCAGCATGTGGGGTGCTAACTTTCTGAGAGTATCTACTTTATTAAGCCTGAATATAAAAGGAAACCAGACTTTCGGATTGTAATTAATCATGCGATTTTAAAGATATAACTTCCATTGAATCATTCACTCTTATCACTCCTTCATTCAAAACCAAAAGGTTCTGTCCGAATATTACCTTATTTTCCACCTTTCGAAACTTCGAAAGCGTTTGCAAAGGTTCGATTCCCTTGATGCCCGTTTCCTGATCAATAGTCGTCAGAATGCAGCGGGCACAAGGTTTTATTAATTTAAAGTGAACCTCTCCGATTTTAATCTCTGCCCAAGTGTCTTCTTCAAATGCAGTTGTGCCGGATATCACCAGATTCGGGCGAAATCTGTTCATCGGAACAGGTTCTGACAATCGATTATTTAACTCGTCTAATGAAGCCTGGCTAATCAGCATATAAGGAAAAGCATCCGCGAAACTAACATTCACGTCAGTAAAAGAGGCCGCTTCCGAAACAGGACGCAGCCCGTTTTCCGACATAAATACGAGTTTACATGGCTTATTTAGGTAATTACTGAACCATCTATCAATCTCTGCATTCACATGGGCAGCCTCTACGTGATCATCCCAAACTGAAACATCAATAGGTGAATTAGAGTAATTGTCAAGATTAAAACTGATTTTATTTTCAGGGAAGCGTTTATCGTAGATCCAAAGGTTTTCGTCGGTAAGTTGCGTTTTTAAATGTGCGAGTATATGTTCAACCCTTTGAGTTATAAATTTACCATTCTCATCAACCAGCATCCAGCGCCGGTCAAACTGAAAACCTCGCTGTAAAGCTTGCGCCGTTTCGAGCCTGATTCCACCCAAAGATTTTACCGGATAAATATAAAGGTCCTGTAAGTTCATCAGCTTTTCCGCTCGTATTTCCAGTTTAGGCCTTTTCCTTCGGTTAGCCATTCAATTGTAGTTGCCAAACGTTTCAGTCGTGTCGCTTCAGTTTTTGCCTCCGTAAGCCAACTGATATACTCTTTGCGATGAGAAGGGCTAAACTTAAAGAAAGTAGATTTTGCCTGAGGATTAAGGTCCAATTCTTCTAGCAGAAAATCAGGAACCTCTAAGTTGGTGTTAGTTACCGGCGCTGCTTTTTTAGGAACTTTTATTCCATTTTCATTTAATTCTGTAGCTTCGAGTAAGTAAGCCAGGATAATTTCATCATCAGGAAGATCAGAGAGAGATTGTATCCGGCCAAACTGCCCCATAGCTTCCGAAGATTCCTTTTGCAAAACCTGATGCTGATCTTTCAATAGAGAACCTTTCCAGAATCCAAATGCACAGTGTTGTTTAAAGGATGCCATACTGCAAACGGTTCCCTTGTAATCAAAGTGGGGAAATCCCCATTTAATGGTTTCAGAAATCTGAGGCGAAGCCTGGTGGATTAATTTTCGAAGATGAGTTAAAATAGGTTTAGCAAACTCAGCAGATTTGCCAATATAATCGTCTATACGGGAATCATATTTTTCCATACATACGTTGTTATCAAACTAATGAGTTAAGGGCAAACTCAGGATTCATAGCAAAACTTGCTCTGTTTTTAATTTTGACTTTACCTTTAGCAAGATCGCAATTTATTTAGTTTTAACAAGCCATAAAATATGGTGCTGGCATGCAGTGCATGAGGGAATTTGTTGTCTTGGGCAAGCTGCAAAAATTCATCAAAGCTTACGATCAAAACGTCAATTTCTTCCCGGCTGTCCAAATGCTGTTCCTGTGTTTTCCTGCCACCTTTAGCTAAAAAGCCAGATGTGATATTCCCCGAAGTTGAAGGATTGGCGTACACCCTACAAAGAGGTTCTATCGAATCAAACTCATAACCGGTTTCTTCAAGCAGCTCCCTTTTAACGGCATCTTCCGGTGTTTCACCTGGATCGATGCAGCCTCCCGGAAGTTCGAGCATAACCTCTTCTGCGCCATGTCGATATTGTCTTATCAAGATTACCTTTTCATCCTCAGTTAATGCAATTGCATTCACCCAGCCCGGATATTCTAAAACATAATAATCATCAATCAACTGACCATCCGGCAAACGGCAGGTATCAACTCTCAGCGTAGCCCATTGCTCTTTTACTAAATATTTGGAAGATACTTTCTCCCATATCAACGCATCATTCGTATTGTTCATTATTCAAATAGTTGTCAATCATCTCGCGCCTGCCCAGGTTTTCGAAAGATTGCTGATGATGTTCCGTTTCGAGTAAATTTAAAACCAAAGCCGTTTTATGTGCTAAAGCTCTGCACTCATCAGTATCCTGAAAAGGATGTGCGGTTTCAAAAAGAATTTGAGCTAATGCGTTTAATTTATCCGCAGAATAATTCTGACCTATCAAAAACTTTTCAAACTCTTCAACAGTTCCCTGCTCCAAAAGCTGATTGTCTAAACCAAAATTTTCAGAAAGAGTTTTTCGGCTAACCTCCAGGGCGTCATCCAGATTACCGTCGTTTTTCAGGCCGATGATTTTTGCGAGAACCTGGGCCAGCTTCTGTATTTCTGAATCAATAAAATCTTTTCGTATCATAAATGTATAGGATTTATCTTTTTGATTTTGCGTGCCCCCGAAGAAAAATCGGGGTCGGGCTTTTCGCTGCAAGTCCTCGTGCCGATGAAGGATCGGCACTGCGGGATTTCCGCTTCAATCCCTCACGTGGCTACCGTCTTATTACCAGCTTCCGCTTGATCCGCCACCGCCGAAGCCGCCGCCACCAAACCCGCCGAAGCCACCGCCTCCTCCGCCACCAAAGCCGCCGCCGCCTCCAAATCCACCACCACCAAAACCGCCGCCGCCTCTGTTACCTAATCCCGAAAGTAAGCTCAACCACATTAAACTAGAGCCTCCGCGACTCCCAATAACTTGTCCGCCACCACCACCTCCTCCTCTTTTAGAAAGGAAATAGATAACCAGAATGATAAGGAAAATTAAGCCCATCGGGAATTTCTTAGAGCCCTGTGTTTTCTTAGGTGCGGTATTTTTATACTCACCTTTGGTATGCGCAATTATAGCGTCGGTAGCTTTATCTAAACCGGCAAAATAATTTCCTTCTTTAAAACTGGGAGTAATTTCGTTGACCCTGATTCGTGCCGCTGTTGCATCAGGTAGTGCCCCTTCAAGCCCATAGCCGGTTTGAATAGTTATTTTTCGGTCTTTAAGTGCAGCAAGTATTAAAATTCCATTATTCTTACCTTTCTCTCCAACGCCCCATTTTTCCGCCAAACGTGCCGAATAGTCGTCAATATCATATACGCCTACAGATTGAATAAGTACAATGGCAATCTGAATAGACGTAGAATCATTAAATGCTACCAATTTTCTTTCAAGCTGCTGAACTTGTTCAGGAGTAAGTGTACTAGTATAATCGTTAACAAGCTGGTTGGGCTTGGCAGGAAATTCCTGCGAAAAGCCTTGCACGCTGATGAGTAGTAAGACAAAAAATAATCTGAGTTTTTTTTGAATCATTGTCTTGGCTAAGTGTTCAGAAAATTTGTTTTTGGTAAGCATCAGATATAAGAAATATCATCCGATAACTCATTTTTATCGTCATCAGCACAGGGAAAATATTGCTGAAGTTTTTCGCCCGACATTTTTATTCCGGTAACCAATCCCTGAATTAAATTCCCTGCTTTAAAATGACTGAGCATTGCCTCTTTAGTGGAGTCCCAAAAACCTTCAGGAATTACTTTGTTAATTCCAGCATCGCCGATAATCGCAAACTTGTGATCTTCTGTAGCGATGTAAATAAGCACTCCATTACGGAGTGCTGTTTTATCCATGCCTATTTTATGAAAATAATTTGCCGCCCGATCTAATGGATCTTCTTTACAATGTTTTTCAGCACTTATACGTATTTCACCGGAAGTGTTTTTTTCGGCACTTTCAATCGCCTTCCGGATCTCTTCTTGTTCTGTATCTGTAAATAAAGCCATCTTGAATCTTATCTTAGTTAAAATTCAACTTTAGGGGCGTTCTGAGCTGCAGGATCTGCTTCGAAATAACCTTTCTTTTGAAACCCGAACATACCTGCTGTAAGGTTATTTGGAAACGAACGGATTTTGGAGTTATATACTCTGGTTACCTCGTTAAACTTCTGACGTTCAACAGTAATCCGGTTTTCCGTTCCCTCGATTTGCTCCTGTAATTGAAGGAAGTTTTGATTTGCCTGTAACTGAGGATAATTTTCGGTCACCATCATCAAACGACCTAAAGCCGTACTTAACTGGCCTTGCGCCTGGTTGAATTTTTCAATCGCCTCCGGAGTAAGTTTTGTAGGGTCTACATTAACCGCCGTTGCTTTTGCTCTGGCTTCAATTACTGCGGTAAGAGTTTCTTTCTCGTGCGCTGCTGCTCCTTTAACAGATGCGACTAAGTTTGGTATTAAATCCGCTCTGCGTTTATATACGTTTTGTACTTGTGCCCACTGCGATTTTACTTGTTCGTCTAAATCAACCATCGTATTATAGCCACAAGATGAAATCGATAGAATTGCGAAAAAACCGGTAAGTGTGTAAATGAATTTTCTCATTAGATTAAGAGTTAAGTGTTTCATGGTTTTAAGATATCAAATTTTATTCCTTTGTTACAATTGTTCTAATTATATTTAAATTATAGACATTATGTCAGTTAAGGCAATTCGAGGTGCTTTTGTTTCATTAGTCAATAAATTCAAGGTGAATATGTGTAACAAACTTGGAAAAACTTTCGTAAAAAAAATTCAAAGCGCTCAGGTATAATTTAATATGAAGCAATCCACCAAAGTGCTTTTGCCTTTAGGCTTATTTATGTCAGTAGTGATTCCCGTTACTGTTAAAAGCCTTTTCACTGATACAGCTTTTTTTGATACCAGCGAGAGTTCCAGAATGGAGTATTTGCAGCCATATAAAATTAAACCTGAAGTAGTAATCGATATGAACGGAGCTGTAGAGGAAACTGCACCGGAAACACTCAACAACCAAGACCGTTCTCAGGAAAAAGAACCTTCAGGCTTTTCATCCAGAAGATCAAGAGATAAAGATTTAAGCCTTCCGGCTGAAGCCTTGACGCTAGACGAAATTCAAGCAACCGAACAAACCAGCAGCACTGCTGCCGATGATCTTTTTAAATAATTTTGAGCGTGTTTGGCGATTTGATTAACCGAGAAATCCGGGTGGGTGGGGCTGAAAAGAAATGCGGGCCATGGTGTTTTGCCTGTGTAGGGGAAGCATATTTCTTTTCTTGATTTTTTGCCTACTTTTTTGTCAAGAAAAAAGTAGGATGCCCCCGCGGCATAGAGCGGACAACAATATAATACTAAACAAGCAATTGTTTATTCCACCAATCGCTAAACACTACTTTATTCCATCCAAACTTTTAATTTTGCAGAATCCGGGATAAAAACCTGGCTCTAGTATGATTAAAGAAATTGAGCTCGTTTTGCTTCCTTCCGAAGCCGGAAACGAGGACGTAATAATTAAGAAGGCCGCTTCTGCCTTAAAGCTTTCGCCTGATAAAATCTCCTCCGTAAAAATTCTCAAACGTTCAATCGATGCCCGTGGTAGACAAGTCGTCTATCGGCTTAAAGCCGAAGTATATATTGATGAGAAACCTTCTTTGGAAATTTCAATCACAAACTATCCGAATGTAGCAGATAAAAAACCTGTAATAATTATTGGAGCCGGTCCCGCCGGATTGTTTGCAGCTATCAGATGTATTGAACTCGGCCTTAAGCCCATTATTCTCGAACGTGGCAAAGACGTAAAACAACGTCGGCGCGATCTTGCTACAATTAATAAGCAAGGATTAATTAATCCCGAATCAAATTACTGTTACGGAGAAGGAGGTGCAGGAACCTATTCTGATGGCAAATTGTACACCCGCTCCAATAAACGTGGCGATATTCAATTCGTTCTCAAAACCTTGGTTACTCACGGTGCAAATCCCGACATTACTGTTGATGCCCGACCGCATATTGGCACAAACAAGCTTCCTCAAATTATTATCGCTATTCGCGAAAGCATTTTAAATGCTGGCGGCGAAGTTCATTTCGATTCTAAAGTTGATGACCTTTTAATAAAGGCGGGCGAGTTAAAGGGAGTCAAACTGGCCTCCGGCGAAACCTTTCATTCCAACAGCGTCATCTTAGCTACCGGACATTCCGCCCGTGATATCTATTATCTTTTAGCAAAGAAACAGTTGAAATTAGAAGCCAAACCCTTTGCCCTGGGAGTACGAATTGAACATCCGCAAGAAATTATCGACAAAGCACAATACCATTGCGATACGCGCGATCCTTACTTGCCGCCTTCTTCGTATAGTTTTGTAGAACAGGTCGAAAATAGGGGAGTATTCTCTTTTTGTATGTGTCCGGGAGGAATTATCGCACCCTGCGCTACCGACTACAACGAAATTGTGGTCAACGGCTGGTCGCCATCAAAGCGAAATAATCCCTATGCAAATTCCGGAACAGTAGTACAAGTCAACTTAGAAGATGTGCCCGCGTCATTAAAAGATCCACTGGCCCTTTTGAACTTCCAATCACAAATCGAACAAATAACTTATCAGGCAGGTGGAGGAAAACTCGTTGCACCAGCTCAACGAATGGTTGATTTTGTAGAAGGCCGCCTTTCGGTAGATCTTCCTAAAAACTCGTATTTACCCGGCACACTTTCAGCGCCACTTATAGAAATTCTTCCAGACTTTATTCATAAGCGTTTAAACAAAGCACTTCCTTTATTCGGGCAAAAAATGAAGGGTTATTTTACCAACGAAGCCATTTTAGTAGGTGTTGAGTCAAGAACCTCAAGCCCGGTAAGAATTCCAAGAGATAAAATTACCTTGCAACATCCCCAGCTTAAAGGATTATTTCCCTGCGCCGAAGGCGCCGGCTACGCCGGCGGAATTGTATCTGCCGCAATTGATGGCATGAATTGTGCAGAAGCAGTTTTGCGACATAACACATTATAAATGAAAAAGACCATTATTTTAGGTGCCACCCCCGACTCGAGCCGCTACGCATATCTCGCATCAAACAAATTAGCCAGGTACGGTCACCAGATCATTAACGTAGGGATTAAAACCGGTGAAGTAGCCGGAGTGCCAATTGAAAAGCCTGAATATATTCACTCAGATGTAGATACTATAACGCTATATGTAGGTTCCAGAAATCAGGAAACGCTCTATGATTATATACTTAAAACCAATCCCAGGCGCATCATTTTTAACCCCGGTACAGAAAATCAAGAACTTGAAAATATGGCGGAACAAAAAGGAATAGAAATCGTAACAGGGTGTACACTGGTAATGCTTTCCACGGGCGAATATTAGCATTGCAGCAAACTCAATACCCATATCATGACTTTATCATTCCCAAATTCCGCAAGTGTTAAGCAATTCCTACCAGGTCTATATTTTATCGCGGTAGCCATTTGGCTGGCTTTCGACCATCAAAACCTTTGGTTAAGCCTGGTTGTACTCGTTTTTATAGTACAAATTATATTGAACAATCGATATCTCAACCTGGTTCTGGGGTTTTTAATGATTATATGGTCCGCCTATATCGCCTTATCAAATTTGATAGCACTCAATAGCACACCGCAACTCATAATCGCCACTCTATGTTTTGTTATTGCCAATCTGTATATGTCGCGCCTTCTATTCTTAAACCAAAATTTTAAAATAGCGGCATTCAGGGAAAACAGCCTCGACGAGACCTTATTTATATAGATTTCGAAAATCGAATTCCTAAAGCTATTTTCCTGTAGCCCTGCTTTCCGTTTATACGCCTTCAGGCTTTACGCTCTGGCCGGTATTCACTTCAATCAGGTTTAATCCTCAGGGTTTTGCTTTTATGGATACACTAAATGCCCATAACCTCAAGCTTGTCTGCAATTAAATGAAGAATTTCTTCATCAACGAAGCCCGTGTTTTTACAGATATGTAAATAGCCTTTCTTGTCGGGTTCAAAGCTCGCTACCAATTTACCACCTTTTAATATCTCAAATTTGCATCGGTTATCATCTTCGTGGTGAGGATAATCAACTATCTGAAAATTTAATACATCAGCATCTTTCGTAATTTGTATTGAAAATATATCCATCGTAGAAGCGGTTAATCTACTTAAACGCCGTCCTGTTTTTAAAGTTTTTGTAGCTGAGGAATAGAATGATATTTTTTTACTTAGATAAATACTAAGGGAAAAAAGCCCATCGTTACTCTAGATGTTTTTCAGAGGCAATCAATATCGAGAGCTGCTTAAACTTTAAACCCTTGACTTGCAGCGGCCTTTCATTAATGTTTTAAATATTTGAAAAAAACATTTGCCTGGGAGCAAAAAAACCTGCACCTTTGCAGTCCCAAACAAAACGGGGGTTGTAAGAGAAGAGCAGCGCAAGGCTGTTTAGAAGTTGAAAAGAGGGAGAGATTAAAGCAGAAGTGGAGCGAGTTATAAGCTTCAAAATATTTTAAAAAACTTCTTGCAGAATTCAAATAACATTCTCACCTTTGCAATCCCAAAACGAGGGAAAAAGAGACGCACGGCGCAAGGCCTGAAACGAATAACAAAATTGAAATACTTTAAACAGGGAGGCGAGCGTGAGTAAGCCGAAACTGAATAAAATATAGCGCCGCACCGCGAGGCAAGGCACCAAAGTTCTTTAAAAGAAAAGTCAAATAGTATAGCGAGTAAAAACGGATAGAAACGTTACTCGTAACGACAAACAATCCTAGTCAATTCATACAGATAGCAATACAAAAC
>JANMZB010000159.1:0-20482 GCA_031382725.1 Sphingobacteriaceae bacterium
CTTCAACCCAAAGCCAATCGCGAATATTTTCGCCCTTGCCATAAACCGGAACGGCTTTATAATTTTTGATGTTATTGATTGCTAACGGAATAAGTTTTTCAGGAAAGTGATGTGAACCGTAATTATTTGAACAGTTCGAAATAACGGTATTCATTCCGTATGTATCCTGATAAGCTCTTACAAAATGGTCTGAACTAGCTTTGGACGCAGAATACGGACTGTGAGGATCGTATGCTGTTTCTTCTGTAAAAAGACCTTCATCGCCTAACGTTCCATATACTTCATCTGTCGAAACATGATAAAAACGGTGGTTTGCGTAATCATCTTTCCAAAGTTTTTTGGCAGCATTCAATAAATTAACGGTTCCAACAACATTGGTCATCACGAAATCTATCGGACTGCTAATTGAGCGGTCGACATGAGATTCTGCCGCGAGATGAATTACGTCCTGGAAATCTTCTTGAGTAAATAGATTATAAATAAAGTCAGCATCTACAATATCCCCCTTAATAAATTTATAATTGGAACATTCTTCTACGTCTTTTAGATTTGCGAGGTTACCGGCATAAGTTAATTTATCCAGGTTAACAATTTGATAGTCAGGATAATTTTTTACAAAACGTCTTACTACATGGGAACCGATAAATCCGGCTCCGCCGGTGATTAAGATTTTTTTCATGTGTGATTGTTGGCCATTAAAAACAACTTGCCAAAAGTTTAGAACTTTTGGCAAGTTTAAAGATTTAATTTAAAAAGGATTCTTATTAATATACTGTTCCCAAGCCCAGGCCGATTTCATCATATCTTCCAAAACCAATTCAGTTTTCCAGCCTAACTCCTTTTGTGATTTAGTTACATCTCCCCAAACCTGCTCTACATCACCTTCTCGTCTTGAACCAATTTTGTACTCCAATTTCACTCCCGTGCTTTTTTCGAACGCATTTACTACTTGTAGAACAGTGCTTCCGGTACCTGTACCAAGATTGTAGATCTCGAACTTGCCCGACATTTTATTTTCTTCCTGTCTGCGCAATGCTGCGATATGAGCTTTTGCTAAATCTACCACATGAATATAATCTCGAACACAGCTTCCGTCAGGCGTGTTGTAATCGTTTCCGAAAACAGTAATCGGGCCACGTTTTCCAATCGCACTTTGCGTGATGAATGGAACCAAATTTTGAGGCACTCCAAGCGGCAATTCGCCGATTAAAGCGGATTCGTGCGCACCAACCGGGTTAAAATATCGTAAGGAAATTACTTTGTAGTTTATATTCGCATTAGCGGTTTCTACAAGAACCTCTTCGGCAATTTGCTTGGTATTCCCGTAGGGAGATTCGGCTCTTTTTACCGGAGCTTCTTCCGTTACCGGCAAAACATCCGGCTGACCGTAAACGGTACATGAGGAAGAAAACACGAAGTTAACCTCTCTTCCCGCGAAAGCGGTAAGAAGGTTTATTAAAGAGAAAAAGTTATTTCGGTAGTATTTTAAAGGCAATTCAACAGACTCTCCTACTGCTTTATGGGCTGCAAAATGGATAACTCCCGATATTTCAGGATCATTTTTTATCAACTCAACCGTCTTAGCCTCATCACAAAGATCCAACTCATGAAATTCTGGTTTAATTCCTGTGATAGTAGTTATCTGATGGATAATCTTAGCATTCGAGTTATCGAGATTATCGACTATCACTACTTTATATCCTGCCTTTTGCAGTTCAACAACGGTGTGAGAACCGATATATCCGGTACCACCGGTTACTAAAATTTTGCTCATTTGGTATAGCTTGTGAAATCTTTATGTTCAATTTTTTCGATCACTTCTTGAGGCAGCGATTTGAAATATTCGTAGGTAATTTTTAATCCTTCTTCACGGGAAACCTTCGGTTCCCAGCCTAATAAAGCTTTTGCTTTTGTAATATCAGGCCGACGTTGTTTCGGATCGTCTGTAGGAAGTGGCTTTGTAATTAGTTTTTGTTTTGTTCCGGTAAGTTTAATGATCTCCTCGCCAAACTGCCTGATGGTTATTTCATCCGGGTTACCGATATTAACAGGTTGAGCGTAATCAGAATGAAGTAATCGGTAAATTCCTTCGATCAAATCATCTACATAACAAAATGAACGGGTTTGGGTACCATCTCCAAATACGGTTAAATCTTCTCCGCGAATAGCCTGACCGATAAATGCAGGCAATACGCGTCCGTCATTCAATCGCATTCTTGGCCCGTAGGTATTGAAAATTCGTATGATACGAGTTTCCAATCCGTGGAAAGTATGGTAAGCCATTGTGATTGCTTCCTGGAACCGCTTGGCTTCGTCATAAACACCACGCGGACCGACAGGATTTACATTGCCCCAATATTCTTCAGGTTGAGGATCAACACTTGGATCACCATACACTTCTGATGTGGAAGCAATTAAAATGCGTGCTTTCTTATCTTTAGCTAATCCAAGTAAATTGTGAATTCCTAATGAGCCAACTTTGAGTGTTTGTATTGGGATTTTGAGGTAATCTATCGGGCTCGCAGGAGATGCAAAATGAAGGATATAGTCTAACTCGCCGGCTACATGCACAAATTTAGAAACATCGTGATTGTAGAACTCGAAATTTTCGAGATTGAACAGATGTTCGATGTTTCGTAAGTCGCCGGTGATGAGATTATCCATCGCGATGACATGATAATCCTCTTTGATAAACCGATCGCAAAGATGCGAACCAAGAAATCCGGCCGCTCCTGTAATTAAAATTCGCTTTCTTTTCATGCTTCTACAACTTTACGTCCAATACTATTATAATAATAACCGCAATCAATCATCTTTTGGATGTCGTACAAATTACGTCCGTCAAAAATAACTTTTGCTTTTAAATTTTGCTCAATCTGATCGAAATCCGGAGTTCTAAATAGCGGCCACTCGGTTACAATAATCAAGGCATCGGCATCCTGCAATGCTTCGTAAGGATCTTTTGCATAACCAATTGAATCGCCTTTGAGTTTTTGAACGTGCGCCATAGCTTCAGGGTCGTAAGCTGAAATAGATGCTCCTTCTTTTAGTAACTCGTCTATAATATATAAAGACGGTGCTTCACGTATATCATCCGTTTCAGGTTTAAAAGCTAATCCCCAAAGGGCAAACTTTTTACCTTTTAAATCTCCGTGGTAATAGCTGCGCATTTTGTCGACGATAATAACTTTCTGTTTTTCGTTAACTGCCATTACCGAATTCAGGATACTGAAATCGTAATTAACTTCTGCTGCCGATTTAGCGAGGGCCTGTACATCTTTCGGGAAACAGCTTCCGCCATAACCAACGCCCGGGAAAAGAAAACGTTTACCGATACGTGCATCAGAGCCAATGCCTTTGCGCACCATATCAACATCGGCACCAACCAGCTCACACAAGTTAGCCACCTCATTCATAAAGGTAATTTTTGTAGCAAGGAATGAATTTGCAGCATATTTAGTAAGCTCCGAAGATCGTTCATCCATGAAAATGATTGGGTTACCCGACCGTACGAATGGATTATAAAGTTCTTCCATCAGCTTACGGGCACGCTCGCTGCTCGTTCCTACTACCACCCGGTCAGGCTTCATAAAATCCTCAACAGCAACACCTTCGCGTAAAAACTAGGGGTTTGAAACTACATCTATTTCAATATCAGTATTTCCGGCAAAAACTTTTTTTACTTTATCTGCTGTACCAACCGGCACTGTAGACTTGGTGACTACTACTTTGTAATCTTTAACAAGCTTTGCAATATCCTTGGCAGCACCTAATACATAACTCAAATCAGCAGAGCCATCTGCACCCGGAGGGGTTGGAAGTGCCAGGAATATGATCTTAGCATCATGGATTGCTTCAGCTAGCACATTTGTAAATTTTAACCTTCCCTGATCAATTGTCCTGTGAAAGAGAATCTCCAAGCCGGGTTCATAAATAGGGATTTGTCCTTGCTTCATTCGATCAACTTTTGCCTGATCAATATCCACACAAGTAACATTATTGCCCGTTTCTGCCAGACATGTTCCGGTTACTAAACCAACATATCCGGTGCCAACAACAGCTATCTTCATATTTAAATATATTTAAAATGGTAAAAAATTAGATATTACATTTAATTTCGACTAAGATATAATTTTTGCAACAAAACATGCTTTTTCTTTACAACCTTAGCATTAATCTCTACTACTTATTGATAAAAATTTATCAGCACTTTAATCCTAAGGCGCGACTGTGGATAGAAGGGAGAAAAAACATCTTTGAAAAAATCTCAAAAGAAGTCGATCCCAATTTACCCTCTATCTGGTTTCATTTCGCATCTTTAGGAGAGTTTGAACAAGGACGCCCGGTACTTGAACAAGTCAGGCACTCATACCCCGGCTATAAACTTATTGTTACATTTTTTTCGCCATCAGGATACGAGCTTAGTAAGAACTATAAAAATGCTGACCATATATTTTATCTTCCCTTAGATACAAAGCAAAATACAGTTAAGTTTTTACAATTAATTGATCCAACGTTGGCATTTTTTACGAAATATGAATTTTGGTTTCATTATTTTAATGAATTACATAAAAGACGGATACCCATCATAGTCATTTCGGCAATCTTCAGACGGTCTCAACCCTTCTTTAAATGGTATGGTGCATTGAATAGAAAAATTTTGGGGTTTGTAGATCATTTCTTTGTGCAGGATGAAAACAGTAAAAATCTGTTAAATAAAATAAACCTTACCAACGTAACCGTAAGCGGCGACACACGTTTCGACCGTGTAACGGAGAATGCAAAAAATCCAGCAACTTTTGATAAAGTAAAAGCCTTTTGTGCGGACTCTAAGATTTTCGTAGCCGGAAGCACTTGGCCCGATGATGAAAAGCTGATATGTAACCTATTTCAGCAATTTCCCGAATGGAAATTTATTATTGCTCCGCATGAGATCAGAGAAGAGAAGATTACTTCCCTCCTTGAAATGGCAGTTAACACTTCTATTGTCCGGTATTCTGAAGTGGGAATTGATTGTAATTTCCAAGTACTTGTTATTGATAATATCGGTATGCTTTCAGCACTTTACCAATATGCTGATGTGTCTTACATCGGCGGAGGATTTGGTGTTGGAATACATAATACACTCGAGGCAGCGGCTTTCGGAGTACCGGTTATTTTCGGGCCCAATTACCAAAAGTTTCGTGAAGCAAAAGCTTTGATTAATCTAGGTGCGGGGATTACGGTAAGTAATGCGACTGAGCTCAATTCAGTGATGCATACTTTAAAAGATGATCTAACAAGAAAGCACCTGGGCGATATTGCAAGGCAATATGTTTCGCAAGAAAAAGGTGCTACAGAAACGATAATGAAGTATATAGAAAACCTTATTCCGAAACTGCCTGCAAGCTAAGTTTCTTATCCTGATTTAATACAATCCCCGCAAGGGCCTCAACCCATTTCGGATGATCGTTTAAACTCTCAACCAACTGGATTTTTTCTCCGCCCCATTTTTGGAACTCTTCATTATACTCCACCGCAATTTCAATATTGGTTTCGAGGCAATCGGCTACAAAAGCCGGACTAAACACCAGCAATCTCTTTGCGCCTTCCTTAGCTAGTTTTTCAAGAACTTCAATAGTGTAAGGTTTTTTCCAAGGAGAATTACCTAAACGGGATTGAAAACAAATTGTATATTTTTCTCTGGGGATATTTAGCTTTTCGGCGATTAATCGTGCCGTATCATGAGATTGGGCTGAATAACAAAAACGATTAACATTATTTAATCGTGAACAGCAATTTTCAACTTGCAAGCAATATTTACCAGAATGATCGGCTTTTGATAACTGTCTTTCCGGCAAGCCGTGAAAGCTAAAAAGTATATGATCAAACGTTTCCGGATTATATTTCCTTGCATTTTCTGAAAAAACTTCAATCATACCTTCATTGTCATGGAAGGAATTAACAAAAGAAATATTAGGAATAGTTTGCCACTTGCCCACCAGCTCCATAACTTTCTGCATAACTGAACCGGTAGATGCCGATGCGTATTGTGGAAATAATGGAATCACCCGTATGTCTTCAACTTGCTGTTTCTTCAAACTATCAAGAGCTGTTTTGAGGGATGGACTTTGATAACGCATCGCCAACTCAACTAGATAATCTGAACCCAGCTTTTCCTGTAAAAGAGCTTTTACTTTGACTCCATAATAAAGTAAGGGAGATCCGTTTTCTGTCCAAAGCTCTTTATAAATCTTTGCAGATTTGGGTCCCCGAAAGGGAACAATGATTCCTTTTACAAGCAGTGTGCGATTAAGTTGAGGAATATCAATTACCCGTTCATCCATTAAAAACTCGTCCAGATATTTTCTCACATCTGAAACTGAGGGACTGTCGGGTGTGCCTAAATTAACCAGTAAAACTCCTTGCTTTCTCATAATATGTTGTGGTTACAAATATAGAATCGAATCTTTTTAACAAATAGTTAAGCAAGCGTTTTGACTTAAAGAATACAATTACTTGCTGCGCCACAAAAGCCACCAGGGAACAGCCGGAGAATCGTGGTGTTCGTAATGATACCCGAAAAAATAGCAACTGAAAAATGCTGTCAAGTGATTTTTGGATTGAGATCTTGAATAATGCTTGTTATCATGTTCGCCATGATGAGGCAGCCAGGTTCCAAAATAAAATAGCTGGAGTGTACTTAACAGTGACGGAATGATCCAGAACAAAACCAGATTCACTTCCTCTACCCAAAGTTTCAAAATATTAAAGCTGATTGCCATGATTACTATCTGCCAGATAGAAATATACTCCTTCATGAATTTTAAATACCAAGCCTCAAATGTACCGTTATGAAAATCGGGATCGTCTTCGGAGTGTACGTGACGATGGTGTTTGTGATGTTTTTGATATAATTTATTAAATGAAAAGGCGGCGTATAAAGCGGTGCATGATTGTCCGATTAGCTGATTTACATTTTTCGAAGAAGAAACTGTGCCGTGCATCGCATCGTGAGCGGTGATAAATAAACCCGTATAAAGATGCATCTGAACCAACATCATTATATATACTGCAGGATTTGTAAACGAGAAATTCCAATTGAGAAGGAAATATAGCGAGATTAGCCAAAGCAGGATGATGAGGATAGCAATAAGAAAGCCTGTGTGTGATTTGCCTTTCATATTTTTTCAAACAAGCTTATAGAGTTACTGCCATTTAAGCTAATTGAAAATGTGGCTGTGATATAAGCCGTATAAATTTGTCAATTAAACTTTAAGCAGTGAAAAGCTGGTGGCATTAATTCCTCTAAGGTGCCTTGGTCATTGGCTAAATAAAAACAATAAGCATCAGCTATATCGTCTCTATGTATGGCTACAGCTACACAGTATTTATACCCTTGTCCAAATTCATTTTTCACTTCAACCATTCCAGTAGCTCCCCAGTCAGCATTAAATTCTATTTTAACCGCCTCTTTAGGGAGTTGCGATACTTTTGGCATCTCTCCTCCCGAGATATTTTTCAGAGTCGCAAAGAAAGCGGCCTGATAGAATTTATTAGGACTTATAAAGTTTTCGTTAGGTTTTTTATTACTTACTTTCTCATGGTAAGATTTTAATAAATCATCTAGTGGTCGTAATGCAAATCGAACTTCAAAATCCTTTTCCTGATGTTTTATAGCATAATCATAGTTCATTTGCCTGTTTGGAACAATCTTTATTTCTTGAAATCCCTTAGGAGTTTCAAAGATCATTTTTGATTTAAGTAATTTTTCTTGAAATACAGAGGCAGTATTGTCAGAAGAAAACGACGTCAAAAGTATTAATAAAAGTCCGGCAAGGATTGTAGGGATTCGGTTCATAGTATTATATTGCTTTTCACTTATAGTATAAGTATTGAGTCTACCGTTATTTATTTTTAATTTTTACTTATCACTAGTTCGCTTCTAAAGCACTCTTCACCTTTTCCATTAGCCACATTGGGGTTGATGTTGCACCGCAGATCCCAACCCTATCGTTTACATCGAATGGAATTACTTCTAATTCCTCTACCTGAGAAATGAAATAGGTCTGTTCGTTATATGTTTTACATACATCAAAAAGAACCTTTCCGTTGGATGACTTTTTTCCGGATACGAAAATTATCTTATCATAATTTTGCACGAATTTTTCCAGGTCGCCATAACGATTAGAAACCTGGCGACATATTGTGTCATTCGCATTTAATTCATACCCGCGTTTGATTAGTTCGTCTTTAATCTGGTAAAATTTATCTGTGCTCTTTGTCGTCTGGCTGTAAAGGGTGATTTTCGAAGGAAGATCTATCGTGTCTAGCTCTGCAATATCCATGAAAACAACTGCTTCATTATTCGTTTGACCTTGCAAACCAATAACTTCAGCATGACCGTGTTTGCCAAAAATCAAAATCTTTTCATCGTTATCGAAAGAATTTTTGATTCGGTTTTGAAGCTTTAACACAACCGGACAAGAGGCATCAATTAAGGTGATGTTATTTTCTAATGCCGTGCGATAGGTTTCAGGCGCTTCGCCGTGAGCGCGAATAAGAACTTTCTCGTGATGTAAATCTTTTAGATCATCGTGATTAATTATTCGCAAGCCCAATAATTTAAGCCTGTCCACTTCCTCATCATTATGAACAATGTCGCCAAGGCAATATAAATATCCGTCTTCCTGAAGAATTTCTTCTGCCATATCAATGGCATAGACAACTCCAAAGCAGAACCCGGAATCTTTATCAATTGTTACCTGAAGATTTTTACTCATAACCTGATGCAAAAATAACCATTATGTTTTAAAGCTCTTTCATGTTTAAAACGAAGAAAAAGACAAATTGCACAATAAAAAGCACTATAGCAGCAAAATTATTTTTTCTGAATTTGAGATGAAAAAACACACGAAGTAACGTATAAGAAAAGAGGAACCATCCAACGTAGTTATGTAAGGGAACTTCCCCCGCCGCCCAGCTCCAATAATCATATTTAATAGCTACGGGCTCAATAAAAAAATCGAGCACAGTAATCATTAATGCTCCAATTAAGGCTCTTTTATTATGATTCTTAATTCTAAAGATTTTTAAAAACATCCCGGCTGAATAAATAACCAGGATCCAGTTTACACCGATAAGTATGGGTATGTCGACAAGTTTAGGGCCCAGAGTTGCGCCGTAGCTGTAATTGCCAAAAATTAAGCCCGTAGTTACGCCCATAAATTCGATTAGGAAACCGGCTATAAATGTGAACAGCAAAAAAGTCCCAAAAGCTTTGTTCTTATCTTCATGACTAATAAGCATCAACACAAACATCAGCAATAGATGAAACGGAACGAGTTGCTTAAACTGGTTTGAATATTCGGCGCTTGTAAATCCTATAAACCCTACGGTGAAAAACAAAACAACCAGAACGGCACAAATTCCTGTTGATGAGATTTTCATTAGAAAAGGTATAAGATGTGAGATGAGAGATATGAGACCTTGTATATTTTCATAGGATTTTGTGTGGTGATAAACAAACAAATCTGAATAGGAACATTTCGGCTCGCAATTAAGCTTTATAATTCAATAACCCGCCCTTTCCATTTTGTCTTTTTAGTGAGATGCTTCTTAATCGAGATAAATGATATCAGCACCAGCGAGAGCATTTGAAGCGGGTGGAGCAAAATGTTTAAAAGCACATTCTGACCGCTTGCCAGCGAGATCATTATTCGTGTTAAAATTATTAAAGTTACAGCGAAAAACAATAAGGAGTAATTGAGATAAAGCGCAATAAAGACGGGACCAACAATGATTAACAACAAATAACATATCAAGCCCGCGATATTATATTTAAAGCCAGCCAGCAAATTTTTTCCAAAACCATTCAATGCTTCGCGATAGCCGGTATACATCCGGCATTTGATATATCCGTTTGCCAATAAAGCTTCTGCGGGGTATTGGTAAGTTTTTACCAATTTCATTATTTCTATATCCTCCACTATTTTATCCTTTACCTGCGCATGCCAATGATGGGTATGATAAGATGATGCTTCAAATATCATAAACTGGCCGCTTGCCGCGGATAAGGCGGGGCTTTTTGACAAGCGCACCATTCGCAAAGGCAACGTATTTAGAAGTAAATAGTGCATCAATGGTATAACGAGCCGTTCGCCAAAAGTTAGCATTACCTGATTGGTAAACAAACTCAAAAGCACCAACTTGCCTTGCTTTATTCTATTAACTGCATTATTAATAAGGCCATTTTCAACAACTTCATCGGCATCAAGAAACAATAAATATTTCCCCTTTGCGACTTGGCTTAATTGGTGACAAGAAAAATTTTTCCCCAGCCAGTCATTTTTAAGCGGCTCGCCTTTTATCGTGGTGAACCTTGTATTCTTTTGACAGAAGTTTGAAGCTAACTTATAAGTATTATCTGTAGAGTCGTCGTCTAATACAATTACTTCTATGTCTGTATAATCTTGATTTTGTAGCGATTCTAACAGATTTAAAATATTATTTTCTTCGTTCCTTGCGGGGATAAGCACCGAAACCAAATCTGTATGGCGAATTGGTGTAGGCGGGAGTTTAGGATTTGATATAAAGTTGAAAAGCGTTACCGCAAATCGTAAAATCAGAAAAAAGAAAACCACATAAAATATCAGCATTGACTAAACCGTAATGCGACTTTGTTGCTGCCGCGATGTTTCGTAATGTTTGTTATAGGCATTCTTGATTAACTGCAGGCTGGTAAATTCCGCACCTTCCCAGGTTTGAAAGTAACAGGTAACCGAAGGTTTTCGTTTAGCAAAAAAATCAACAAAAGACGCAGCAAACATATACTGGAAATTCTTTTTCGAAGAATTTATCAGGTTGATCAACCCTTTTTCAAAGACAATGCTATCGGTATGGTTTGAATAAAGCTTTCCTTGCGGGAAGAAGAGAACCAAATTTGCATTATCATTAAGCAACTCTCCCGCATATTCTAAAGACTGAATAAGGCTTTTTGAATTCTTCTTTACGGGAAATGCGCCGAGGTGCTTTAAGAAAGACACCTTTCTATAATTCTCCTCCGTAACCATTACGTGAAATTTTTTTTTAAATATCCGCTTGTTAAGTTCAAATAGTAAAAAGCCGTCCCACCACGAAAAATGATTTGCTAATAATAGAATTGAGCGAGTATTATCTACCGTGATATTGTTATAAGTGAAAGAGGCAAAATCTTTATTAATGATTCTTTTGATATACCAGCTAAAGAACTTTTTAATAAATGAGTTAACCATTTAGCAAAGTATCGATTTAAAATCACTGAAATTCTTCAAACTTATCCCAAAAACCATCTTTGGGTAATGGTGCGGAGATATCTACAGGCTCTTTTTTAACAGGATGAATAAATTGTAGTCGCTTGGCGTGGAGGCAAATACTCTTTTTCAAACTCCCTCGGGGATACCCGTACTTATTGTCGCCTACTATCGGGCATCCTAACGTTGATAATTGAACTCGAATTTGATGCGGACGCCCGGTAATGGGATCTACCTCAATCAGGTAATAACCATTTAATTCTCCCAGCAATTTATAATTCAATTCAGAGCGTAAGCTTCCTGCAACTTCATTATCATGCGCTTTGGTAACATTTTTCTGCGGGTTTTTCACAAGCCAGTGAACCAAATTTCCAGTCTCGGGAACAGGTTTTTGCCTTACTACCGCCCAGTAAGTTTTATGCATTTCCCGACCTTTAAACATGGCATTTATCCTGTCGAGTGCCTTACTTGTTTTAGCGAAAAGAATTAGGCCACTCACCGGCCGGTCTATCCGGTGAACCACTCCAAGGAATGCGCCATTGGGTTTGTTATATTTTTTGGCCAGATATTTTTTTACCTTTTCGTCTAAAGATTCGTCGCCGGTTGTGTCAACCTGTACAATATCTCCGGCACGCTTATTAATAGCGATCAAGTGATTATCCTCATAAAGAACATCCTTATCGGTGATCTCTAAACTGGTATAGTGAAACTCATGTCTCATAAATAAAGGCTAGTACTGCTCCTTTTCACTTGGGAAATCATTGCTTTTCACATCAGTAATGTAGGATTTCACCGCACTATTCATTTGATCATATAAATTTAGGTACTGACGAAGAAATCTTGGGCGAAAGCCTTTTGTCAAACCCACCATATCATGAACCACCAAAACCTGACCATCGCAATCGGCACCGGCACCAATACCTATAGTGGGTATGCGAACAGATTTAGTTACTTCGGCTGCAAGCGCAGCCGGAATTTTTTCAAGCACTACACCAAAACAACCCGCACTTTGTAATGATAGAATATCTTCCTTCAGCTTTTGTGCTTCTTCTTCCTCTTTAGCTCTTACCGTATAAGTCCCGAATTTATAAATGGATTGCGGTGTTAAACCCAAATGGCCCATTACGGGAATCCCTGCTATAATTATTCGTTCAATAGATTCCCTGATTTCTTCCCCGCCTTCGAGTTTTACAGCATGAGCTCCAGATTCTTTCATAATCCGGATGGCAGAATTTAATGCCTCTTTTGAGTTTCCCTGATAAGACCCAAAAGGCAAATCGACTACAACCAATGCTCTGCGTGCAGCCCGCACTACCGAAGCTGCATGATAAATCATTTGATCTAGCGTGATAGGCAAGGTGGTTTCGTGACCTGCCATTACATTAGAAGCAGAATCGCCGACTAAAATCACATCAATACCGGCCTCATCGACAATCCTGGCCATCGAAAAATCGTATGAGGTTAGCATAGCGATTTTCTCTCCTTTTAACTTCATTTCCTGAAGCGTATTAGTAGTAATGCGTTTTATTTCCTTATGTACAGACATTGATATAGATTCTACAAACAAATGTAGAAAGTAAAATCCAATCGGAAGTTTTTTTCGCTTTTATCCTGCATAAGCAGAGAAATTTTATACTTTTGTCCCTTGTGAAATTTGAAGTAAACTGCTTCACCCTGTTGCTCCCGGCAGCCGGAAATTCTTCCGGGAAAACCCAATTTTTTTATTTTTTTAATCCCCAACTAAATTCAAATCAGGAATTTACGCTCAACACAAGTAATAAATTTAACCAACATATATCAAAATGACGTATTACACCAAATTGCCTGCGGTTTTATTGCTTGCTGACGGAACTGTTTATCATGGCAAAGCTGCTGGAAAAATTGGCACTACAACCGGCGAAATTTGCTTCAATACAGGCATGACCGGTTATCAGGAAATATTTACCGATCCTTCATATTTCGGTCAGATAATGGTGACTACCAATGCACATATTGGTAATTATGGGGTGCATGATGAAGAAATAGAATCGGGTGATATTAAGATCGCCGGTTTGGTTTGTAAGAATTTCAACATCGCTTTTAGCAGAAAGCAATCAGATAAAACGATCCAGGATTATTTTCAGGAAGAAAATATAGTAGGCATTTCTGATGTTGACACACGATCACTGGTTCGCCACATACGTGATAAAGGCGCGATGAATGCTATTATCTCTTCGGAGATTTTGGATATCGAAGAGTTAAAAGCGAAGCTTAAAGAAGTTCCATCTATGGATGGTCTGGAGCTTTCATCACAAGTATCTACCAAAGAGCCTTATTTCTATGGTAATGAAAATGCTAAACATCGTGTAGCAGTTTTGGATCTTGGTGTGAAGAAAAATATCTTGCGAAATTTCGACGACCGGGACGTTTATGTGAAAGTCTTCCCTGCCAAAACCACTTTCGAAGAAATGGAAAAATGGGGTGCGAATGGTTATTTCATTTCAAATGGCCCGGGAGACCCGTCGGCAATGCCTTATGCGGTAGAAACGGTTAAAAAAGCCTTAGCGGCGGATAAACCTCTATTTGGAATTTGTTTAGGACACCAGCTTTTAGCTTTGGCAAACGATATCAAAACTATGAAGATGTTTAACGGACATCGTGGTTTAAACCATCCTGTGAAGAATATCATTATCAATCATTGCGAAGTTACTTCACAAAATCATGGCTTTGGAGTTGTTCCAGACGATGTAAAGAATTCTGATAAAGTGGAAATTACACACATGAATTTGAATGATAATTCTATTGAGGGAATCAGAGTGAAGAATAAAAAAGCATTTTCTGTGCAGTATCACCCCGAATCTTCGCCGGGCCCACACGATTCACGGTATTTATTCGACCAATTTGTAACTTTCATGGAAGCATAAAGAATTTAAACCCTCCCGAAAAGACTCAGGAGGGTTTTCTTTTAAGTAGTTTAGAGAACCCGAATACCGAAAAAAATGCTATTTTTGCTAAAATATTCTTAGTGTGTACTTTACACTAAGTTAATAATACAACAATAAAAAATTAATACAATGAGCATAATATTAGACGTTCACGCCCGCCAGATACTTGATTCGAGAGGCAATCCTACAATAGAAGTAGATGTAGTTACAGAAAATGGCATCCTTGGCCGCGCCGCGGTACCATCAGGTGCTTCTACCGGCATGCACGAAGCTGTAGAACTTCGTGATAACGACAAAACAAAATATTTAGGAAAAGGCGTTTTAGAAGCAGTAAAAAATGTAAATGAAATTCTGGCTAAAGAACTGAAAGGGTTAGATGTATTCGAACAAAATACTATCGATTCGATCATGCTTAAGGTAGACGGAACAGAAAATAAAGGCAAGATTGGTGCTAATGCGATTTTGGGTGTTTCTTTAGCGGTTGCTAAAGCTGCTGCCCAGGAAAGCCGCCAGCCGCTATACCGTTATATTGGTGGTGTTAACGCAAACACACTTCCTATTCCAATGATGAACATCGTAAATGGTGGTTCACATTCTGATGCTCCAATTGCGTTCCAGGAATTTATGATCATGCCTGTAGGTGCTTCTTCTTTCTCTGAAGCATTACGTTGGGGAACTGAAGTTTTCCATAACCTGAAGAAGATTTTACACGATAGAGGCCTTTCTACTGCAGTTGGCGACGAAGGTGGTTTTGCCCCAAAATTTGATGGTACAGAAGACGCAGTTGAAACCATTATAAAGGCAATCGAAAAAGCTGGCTACAAAGCAGGTGAAGATATTTTCTTAGCGTTTGACTGTGCGGCATCTGAATTTTACAAAGATGGCAAATACAACTATGCGAAATTTGAAGGCGCCGACGGTGCTATCCTTAGCAGCGCAGAACAGGTTGATTACCTTGTTCAACTAACTGAAAAGTATCCTATTATTTCCATCGAAGATGGTATGGATGAAAATGATTGGGATGGCTGGAAATTATTGACTGAAAGAATCGGTTCAAAAGTTCAGTTAGTTGGTGATGATTTATTTGTTACAAATGTTACCCGACTTCAAACCGGTATTGATAAGAACATAGGCAACTCTATCCTTGTAAAAGTTAACCAGATCGGTTCTTTAACCGAAACGATTAACGCTGTTTCTTTGGCGCAGACGAATGGCTACACATCGGTTATGTCTCATCGTTCCGGTGAAACCGAAGATGTTACAATCGCTGATTTAGCTGTAGCATTAAATTGTGGACAGATTAAAACAGGTTCTGCATCACGTTCAGACAGGGTAGCGAAATACAATCAGTTATTACGTATCGAAGAAGAATTGGGAGAAAACGCGAAGTTTATAGGAAAGAACTTTAAGTTTTTGAAGAAGTAAATATAAGAAGAGGGTGTTTTGAACAAATACCCTCTTCTATTTATACTTTTTTACAAGGCTATTGTCGCGTAACAAGTTACTGCTAATTAGTCTTTGAGAGGACTTATCAGATGCTGCCCATCAGCTTGCACCCTCCATCAATAGCCTAGAAATACCTTTCGCAACCTTTCTATTTTACTAATCCCCACTATAAAAAACGAGGATATTACAAGTATTATGGAGGTAACAACGAATTTCGAAATAACCGTATACTTTATACTAAAATGAAGTATGTTATGAAAAATAAATTCAAATATTTGAATAAATACTTCGTGTGATAAAAAAACTCCAAATGATAATGATGCCAGGTACATTACTACCTTAGGCAATTTAATTGCCTTCAAACTGAAGAGAAGTAATGTTAAACCAACTCCGCCAATTGGAAATAATTTTAAATAAAGTGGATTTGTAAATCTCCAATAAAATGTGAGGGTTAAGAGTATTATACCGAACACTATTAGTACATCTTTTCGAGTATTATTCTGTATTATTTTTCCTAAATGATAAGCTGACACAATATAGAATAATATTGATTGATAACTCAGCACCCCAAATACGTTATTATTGTTTCCATAAATAAAATATGCACTCGTTAATATAAAGATAATTACCCCTAAAAATTTACTTTGCGAATTTCGCCGACAAATGAAAAATGTAGCCAGCATTAATAATTGCATACCAAGTAATTGCGGCAAAAAATACATTTGAACAGCAGTATTACCATATAATATGGCATATAAAAAGTTAATATTTTGCTGGCCGTTTGTGACATAGTATTTAACAAAAATCAAAGCGATATAAACTAAAGTCCAGGCCAAATATGGAAAAACAAGCCTTTCAGTTATTTTCTTAAGCTTCTCTTGAATTGAATTTGCTTGATTCAACGTCATTGAAAAATATAATATTGAAGTAAAAAAGAAAAATGGCACTCTAAATGGCGCTAGTTGGCTAAAAAAATCACCTGACTCTAAGTCTGCAGGAACATGGGCACTTACGACACCAAAAGCTGATATTAACTTTACTAAATCAATGTTTGTATTTCTGCTAATTTTAATATTAGTTTTCATTTAAGATAAATAACCCGAATTATAAGTAAATCTTTAATGAATATGCAATGGTAGTGCCATATCAAAAGAATGCATCCTGTGCTATGTTTGGATTATAGAAGTTGGTAATGAGGGAAAAATAATCACCACTTTGGGCAATAATTAAGATTTATTATGAGACTTTATTTTTTTAGAGTTAAATTACAATGAAGCTTCCGGAACATAGTAATCAAATAATTTATTCTTTTATACATAGTTAATTGAAAATATAAGGCATTGACAATCCTTACAAAAAGTTGATTGGATGTTGAAAACTAGGAGATATTTTTATATTTGTATTAACATGAAGAGGATAGTAGATTTATTCGGAAACAAATACTTTTTAACGAGTTGCTGTTTTGTAATATGGATGCTGTTTTTCGACCGAAATGATTTGCTTTCACAATACGAGTATCGCTCTGAATTAAACAAGTTTAAAGAAGAGAAAGCTTTCTATATAAGCGAAATTGAAAAAGTAAAAACCGACCTGGATGAACTTAGCACTAATCAGGAACGCTTAGAAAAGTTTGCCAGGGAAAAATACTTAATGAAAAAAGACGACGAAGACGTTTATGTCATCATTCGCGAAAAACCCATAAAAGATTAAATCTTTTTTCAATAATTTCTATTCTCTTAGTATAATCTTAAAATTCAAAATGAGGTTCACTGTATTTATTTTTCTGGTGATGTCGGCTGTAAACCTGGCGGGTGGTTTAGCGCATCCCGGTAAGGGGCAGTTAATTCAACCCGAGACTGCCAATAAATTTAAAATGAAGTTTGTTGGTGAGATAAAAGAATTTTCCTATATCAAAATGACTATTGAGTCTACGGAAGATTCGAAAACCTATAAAAGTCCAATTATTCCTTTGAAAGGCAATTATTACGAAGCAATAAGCAGTCAGGTATTTAAAATAATAGGGACTTATAACAATGAGACTCTAATCTGGAAACTGGACTGCTTTGACAAAAACAATCTTTTGACGTCGGTATTTGTGGGGAAAGCAAATCATGAAGGTGTAGTAGAAGGAAAATGGACTTACAAAAAGACCAGTCACAATTTCTATTTAAAGCCAGATAAATAACTACAATTCACCGTTGCGCTTTCTCAGAAACCATTCTGCAGATAAAACAATAAGTATCAGGATAAATATCCATTTAAGACTTATCAAATCTTCATACTTTTTGTCTTCGTAAGCGATAGTTTTAACTAATTCATTCTTCTTTAATTTTTTCGTAATGCTTTTTAAATCTACAGGATTGATGACCTCCCCAGCATTTAATGACGCGAGATTATATAGTAATTGATGATTGGCGGTAGTTTGACGATATTCCGTTTGCTGCTTTAGAATTGCAAATTGGCCGGTAGCGGAATGCTTAATTTTCCCAAACTGGGTTGATGCTGAATAAGAATATTCACCTGCCGGAAGTATGCCAGCATCAAGAATATACCCATTAGAAGTTCTTGAAAACAGATAAGGATAGCTTTTATTGTTTTTGCTTTTAATAATAACTGATACGTCCGGCGTATTTACCAGTTCGTAATTATCATTATATAGTTCGGCATTTAAAATCACGTGTTCGTTTTCGTCGAAGGTAGGCTTGGGGGTATATACTCTAAACTTTCGCTTGTCATCCTTCGTCACCATAAACTGCGTAATTTTAGAGAGAAGTTCGTCAACAGCCTGATGATTACCTGTCTCTTTAAAATTCTCTAATCGCCATCGCCAAATCCCCTCACCTGCGAGAACTGCCGTTTTCCTTTCGGCATCTTTTGAAAATACTAAAAGAGGTTTATCGGTTATCAGTTTCCCGATTTGCTGGTTAAACAATACCGAAGCTTGAGCTTTAAGAGCATAGTTTCCAAAAGGAGAGATTAATGGGCTAAAGTTTTGAATGCTATTTCTGGTATTCGCCGATAAGGTAAAATCATAAAATCCGGCATTTATACTAGTGACTACTTCTTCGGTAGCACCGGAAAAATTAATAGTTAACAGATTTTGAACTTGTGAGAAAGCACTAATGTTAGTTTGACTGCCGAGAATAAACCATACTGGTTTACCTTCCGTCAGTTGTAACACTGGTTTGATATCAACTCCCGCCGCAGGAAGCTGATGCAGAATAAGCAACCCCGCAGCTTTAATATCAGCTGCTTTATAATCACTTACCAGGAAACTTTTCACCTCGTAGTTTTTATTCAGTTCTATCGATTGCTTTATAGCGGAAATATCCGGGTGTGGCGAGTTTGATAAAATAACCACTTTGCTTTTTGAGTCAAGCACTTCAACAAAGATTGTTTGCGAGTTATTCTCTTTAGACAATTCCCCGGAAACGGGTGAAAGATTGATACTAAACCGCTGAATTCCTTTTTTCTTTGCCGGTAAAGTTATTGGGATAGTGAAACGATATTCGTTAGAGTTTACAGATACTGACTTTGAATAAACGCTGCCATTTGCATCATTTACAGTTAATCTACTTACTGATCCACGACTTTGATAAGCTTCAATATTCACTTCAATTTGAAAATCGTTATCAAGATAAACGATGTTATTGTAGTTAACATTAGAAATCAATAAGTCTTTCTTAGGAATTGTATCACCCAAAGCTATTGCATAAATAGGCGCTTTTAAATTTTGAGCCTCATATTCCGGATTTCCTCCCTGGTTATACAAACCATCAGAGGCTATAATTACCGCACCAATATTTCTGTTTGAGTACTGATCGTTGATATTTTTAAAAAGCGCATTGATATCAGTAAGAGACTCTTTGTACCCCGTATTCAAACCCGTTTTGAGGGATGCACCAAAGGTTAACGATTTAACCTCATAATCTTTCGACAGTTCTTGTTCAAGTGCTTTAAACTGCAGGGTGTATGTTGTAAGATTAAAGTTGGATGGCTTTGATAACGAGATAGAAGCAGAATTATCCTGAGCCAAAATGATAAGCGGCTTTTCTGTGCTTTTACTGATAAATTTAATCATCGGGGCAAACAGCAAAAAGGCGATAATAGCTACAGCAAATGTTCGTAATAGAAAGAAAATCTTATATAAAGATTTTCTCAGATGCTCGGTTCGATACATCAAAAACGCATATGCTATGCCCAGCAGAATGCAGAAAAGCAACCATAAAAAAGTGGTGGAGGTAAATTGAAGCTGAAATAAAAATGGCATATCTACTGAACGTAAATATGCCATTTTTTATTTAAAGGGATATAATTAAAGCATTCCACCGTCAACGGCGAGAACCTGTCCGGTTATGTAAGTACTTAAATCAGATGCCAGGAATACACAGGCGTTGGCAACATCATCAGTTTCGCCGGCACGTTTTAACGGAATTCCAGCCTCCCATCCTTCTACCACTTTAGGATCAAGCACTTCCGTCATTTCAGTTTTAATAAAACCTGGTGCGATGACGTTTGTACGAATATTTCTTGAGCCCAATTCTTTTGCCATCGATTTTGAGAACCCGATGATACCAGCTTTAGATGCAGCATAATTTCCCTGCCCGGCATTTCCCTGCACACCAACCACCGAACTCATATTGATAAATACACCCTTACGGTTTTTCATCATAATTTTTGAAGCAGCTTTAGTTATATTGAAGATCGATTTTAAATTTACTTCAAGTACTTCATCCCACTGCTGCTCGCTCATGCGCATTAATAAGCCATCTTTAGTTATTCCGGCATTATTAACCACAATATCAATTGTTCCAAAATCAGCAACTACGTTGGTGATCAATT
>JANMZB010000183.1:0-8810 GCA_031382725.1 Sphingobacteriaceae bacterium
GTTCGGCTACCACTGATATATTATCCTTAATCTATCGTAACCGTTAACCCCTCCTGCTGTAATATTTTCCGATACACTTCTAGTTCGGTAAATGAGCCTTCCAGTACCGCACATTTTCCGTCGTTGTGAATCGTCCACGCAATCTTTTCGGCTTGACCGGAACTATAATCAAGATATTTAACCAGGCAGTAAATTACATGCTCGAATGTGTTTACATCATCGTTCCATAAAATTAGGCGATGACTGGGTTTTATACCTGCCAGAATTTCTTCTAATGTAAAGGTCTCTACTTGAGTTTCAGTTCCGGCACTAAGAATGTTCATCCGGCAAATTTAAACAATGTCTTATCCGCGTAAGCATCAAAATAAAATTTAATTCTTTTTAAAATTCTGAATGATCGTGTGCAGAATTGAACGGTTGTAAGGTGCCCACCACTCTTCCAAAATTCTTTTTATAAGATCTGGTTGATGGGGTTGAGCTGAAAATGTGAGATTCTTTCTTAAGTTTAATTTTGTCTCCTGCCAAACCAATTTATTGTATTGAAGATATTTTTGAACTTGTTTAACAGCTGCATTAACAACAGCCTCTTGTTTAACTACTTCATCTACCAAGCCTGAATTTAAAGCTTCATCTGGATTCATCAACTTCCCTTCAAGAATGTAGCGGTGAGCTTTTTGCCTGCCAATACAAAAGGCATACATCTGAAAAAGACTATCAGGCACGATAATGCCCAAGGTGATTTCATTTAAGCCAATAGAAAAATCCCCATCTGCCATCACCCGGTAATCGCAGCAAAGGCTTAGCGCAGTTCCGGCTGCCGGAGCATGACCGTTAATAGCTGCTACTAAGGGTTTCTTAAATGATATCAATGTAAAGATCAACATGAAGTATTGCTCCCAAAAAGCTTTGATCTGCTCTTCCGAATAGTCGAAAAGTGCGATTAAATCAAGACCTGTAGTGAAGTAGTCTTCTTTACCAGTTAATATTAAAGCAAGAACATTCTCATCTTTCTCTATATTCTGAAGCATATCGTTTAGCTCCATCACCATTTCTGTGCTTATAGCATTAGTCCTTCCTTTATCAAAAGTTAAAAGAGCTATCCTTTCTTTGACTGTAATTTTGATAGAATTCATTAATTAACTTTGAACCGATGCACCTGCCTGGTTACCGAACCGTTTAAATCTATTCCTTCTATAACAGCTTTATAGGATCCCGGTTTGTCTGCGGTATAAAATTCAATTGAGGCTTTTCCGTTGGAATCTGTAATCACATTTGGTGCCCAGTAAATAGTTGAACGTAAATCAGCGGCCTTGTTAACTTCCGTTACATCGTATTTTGGTGAGTAAAACTGGCGGCTTAGGTAGTAGCCTTGCGGAGCATATGAGGCAATCCCTTTAGACATAATGTTATTTGTTCGGTTTTGTCCCCTCCTTGTAGTAATAATCAACACTCCTCCTCCACCTCTAAGTCCATAGATAGCGGTATTAGCAATATTTTTTAGAACTTCTATCGACTCAACATCATAGATACTTATTAGTGATAAATATTCTGGCTCCAGGTACATCCCATCCACCACAAGCTGCATGGCAGTTTGTCCAGATAGGGAAGAATTCATGTTTCTGGCTAGGTAAGCCCTTCCATTCTGAATTATAAGTCCGGCGATCCTACCCTCTAAACATGAAGCGAGATCGGGACAATTTCCAAAGTTCTCCGCTGTCAAAGTGGCGTCTGCATTCCCGGCTCCATTAAGATTGCTTGAGTGCTGTATTTTCTTTTTAGCAGTAACCACTTTTACCTCCGATAACATTATTTCCCGCCGCAACAATCCCTTTTTGCGCATTTCATTGAATTGTTCAGCGCGATAGGTGAGGTAAGGCATAAGTGATTGGTTAACATTTACGTCAACATTTGCAGCATTACTGTTTTTGGTAATCACCTGAGGATTATCCCGATCTATAGCTATAGTAACATTACTCTTTCCTTTTGAATTTTTGGCCTGTACGACGAATGACGTGCTATCATTAAACATCAAATTTGAAAAATTGAATCTGCCTTGAGCGTTAGTTATCGTATCGAGAATAACGGTGGTACCGGCAGAAGACATCAGTGTTACCTTGGAACCAATCGAAGGGCGGCCTAAAGCTTCAGTCACAATTCCGCTTATACTAATACTTCGCTCGGACTGGTAAACAAAAGAAGGGATTATGCCTGCGTTTACCGTCTTCCAGTCGAATATTCTCCAGCCTTGGGTAAGCATCATATTATCAAGCGCTTTGTCTTTCTGCTGATTTGGATTTGTAAAATAATAATTAGGAGTTTCTATATATCCTTTAATTTCGGAGCTTAACAATAAGTTTGATTCTATGGTGCTTTCATTCACATCATCGAATGGAATGGACAGCTCATTAGTTACTGCAATAGAAAAAAGGCCTCTTAACGACCTTCCGTTGGAGTCAAGGGCCAGTAAGTTCATTCTAACAAGTGACCGTGTGTTGTAAGCCTCTTTATCAGGGGCCGCGGTCAAGTTTAATGAGGGCTGCCTGCGGATAAATACTAAACGCTCTGCCAGTGGCTGATAAGATGAATTGAATAACGTTAACTGCAAAATTCCTCTTGGAAACTGCTTTTTAGGAACAGACGCAAAGAGTGGACCACCAATTACCCGACTTTTTGAGATATAATGCACTTCACCGTTCGACTGACCAATTACAGTAATCTCTTCGCCAGGGGTAACATTTGCAGAGGGGTTAATTTTTATTACGAGATCCTTCTCATTCTCATTGTTTACCGTTAGAATATACCCTCTTGCTAGCGGCCTCGGCAACTCAAAGCTCTTTTCGGAACCGTCGTCAAACTTTACTTTCGCTGTATATATTTGTCCTTCAACGGGAGTAACAGAAAATGTTCCCATTCCTGCATATTCGGAGGTAAATTCAGCAACTTTTTCTGTGCTATTATTAAAAATAACTCCTGTTGCCTTTTTCCCTAATCCATCAGCACCCACCACTTTGAAGCCCACCCTGGAACGAACACCGTTTACCAAACTTCCACTTTCGGGAAAAAACTGAACATTTACATCGTTGGACGTGGCCTTTACGGGTATGACTTTTTTTATTGTCGTCAGCGAGTCTACTTTAATAAACGTGTTGATGTGTCCGGATTTTAGAATAAAGGGTTGGGCATTGGTGAAATGAATTTTCAGATTTCCACGATTATCGGTAACTCCCTTTCCAGAAAGCACGTTACGGTTGTCGAGCTGTATAGTATAGCTAACATCTTTACCTTTAAAGGGTTCACCTTTAAAATCAGTATAAGTTAAATTAGCATCAACGTTTTCTTTAATACCGGTTTTAGAGAAATCAAACTTGGCATCGGTTAGAACTCTATTAGTCAGTGAATTTCCGATTTTAATCGTTTTATCAAAAAAGAAGCCTTCATCAAAGTTACGCATCCATGCCGTGTAAGCTCTTACTCTGTAATTGCCTTCGGTAAATGATTCCGGCAACACAAAATCGCCCGAGGCCACTCCTGCTGCCATTGGAAGCCTCAAAGACTTCTTAAGAGAATCTTTCTCATTTATAAGCTCTACATATACAATTTTACTTCTGTTAGATAGCTGATTATTTTCAGAGTTCACTACATAGGTTTTAAACCAGATTGTATCTCCAACTGCATAATATGGCTTATCGAAATGAATATGCACTTTTTCACGCATTGTCCTTTCATTGTATTCTGCTAGTTTGGATAAGAAAGCTTTAAGTGGATCTTCTTCTGTAATAAAAGCAAAGCTAAAAATGGAAGAGAAAAAAATTGTAAAGTAAAGAAGATAGCGATTTTTCATGGCGAGGTTTACTTATGATCGGTAATTAGAGCAAGCTAAATATGTCTATAAATTTAAAAAGTATTCTTCCACATCATGCTCTCTACCGGCTTAGTCGTTTTTCGGTTATACTTGGCATTTCCTTTTGTATTATACATCGTTTCGATCTCTCCCTCTACTTCGAAATAAATCAACTGACCGATAGGCATCCCAGCATAAATCCGTACCGGCTGGGTACAGGAAATTTCCAATGTCCAGGTATTACAAAAACCAACATCGCCTTTGCCCGCTGTAGCATGTATATCAATTCCCAGGCGTCCTGTGCTCGATTTTCCTTCCAGAAAAGGTACATGAGCATGGGTTTCCGTATATTCAACGGTTACACCAAGGTAAAGTGTATTTGGCTGGAGTAGAAAACCATCTTTTGGTATTTCGAAATGGTCAATTTCATTATGAAGTTTCGCATCCAACACCCGGTTTCTGTAAGTTGCCAGATATTTCCCAAGATGTACATCGTAAGAATTTGTCCCCAAACAATCCCTTTCGAAAGGCTCAATGATTATGGTACCTTTTTCTATTTCTTCTAAAATGCGCTTATCTGAGATTATCATAATTAAGGATGGTTTGCCCCTAAATTATAATAATTTTAAGATAATTTTACGAGCTATTTTAGATTTCGGGAAAAGGAGTGAACAAGCATTTCTTTTTTGATTTTGTTCAACAATGTAAATTAAATATGGGCCTTGCTTATCATAAAAAACTAGATGACAGTACCGAATTTGCGGTTTGGAAGATTGAAGAAACAGCGGAGGAACTTTTGGTTCAGCTACAGCTTCGAGACCATGAAAAGAAAACAATTGAAGGCCTTAATCACGGGAAGCGAAACCTGCATTGGTTAAGCACAAGGGTCTTGCTACGCAAATTACTTAACACTTCAGAATATATCGACTGCCAGGTTGATGAACATGGCAAGCCTTATCTTCCCAATTCGCCCTATCAAATTTCGTTTAGCCATTCTTATGATTACGCTGCCGTGATCATAAGCAAAACTCAACCTGTCGGAATTGACATTGAAATCATCAAACATAAAATTGAGCGAGTTGCTAGCAAATTCTTAACAGACGAAGAAATTGCATTCATAAATCCTGAGCACAAAATCAATCATTTATACATATGCTGGTGTGCTAAAGAAGCCATTTATAAACTACAAGGGAAAACCAACGTATCATTCAAAAATCACATCAGATTAAAGCCTTTTTTTTACAATGAAAAAGGCAGTTTCAACGCTACACTGGAAACAGAGCAAGATTGTAAATCATTTGAAGTATTCTACGAAAGGTTTGAGAATTATATGATAGGATACGCTGCCGGAAGTACCGAGATTGAGCATGATCCGATTTCTTCAATAAGCTTTCATGAAGATGCAAAATAAAAAGGTGTTTTTCCAGGATTGGGGAATGCTCGATTATCATACGGCATGGAACAAGCAGGAAGAGATATTTGCAAAGACTGTCGAATTAAAGATTCAAAACCGAACAAATCAAACGAATATCCCAACAAATAACTACCTGGTTTTTGTAGAACATCCGCCTGTTTATACAATTGGCAAGAGTGGGAAAACTGAAAATCTCTTATTAAGCGAACAAGGGCTTCAACAACATGGAGCTACATTTTACAAAATCAATCGCGGTGGCGACATTACTTATCATGGCCCCGGCCAGTTAGTAGGTTACCCTATTCTTGATCTGGATAACTTTTTTACAGATATACATCTCTACCTGAGAACTCTCGAAGAAGCTGTTATTTTAACACTGAACCAGTATGGCATTCCCTCCGGTAGATCTTCTGGTTACACTGGCGTGTGGCTTGATGCTAATAATGAAAACGCCAGAAAAATTTGCGCCATGGGTGTGCGCTGTAGCCGCTGGGTTACCATGCACGGATTTGCATTTAATGTAAATACAGATTTAGCGTATTTTAAAAATATTGTACCCTGCGGAATTGACGATAAAGATGTAACGTCTATGGAGCGGGAACTTGGCTACAAACCCGATATGGAAGAAGTGAAATTCCGTTTGAAGAGAAATATTCTGGAGCTGTTCGAAATGCAGTTGATAAACTAAATCCCAAACTGGAAGTTTCTCGTATCTATCAAAAAGATCGTGATGAAATTAATCCTGATTTATTTAATTGTATTATTTAGCTCGTGTAAAAAGCAGGATTCCACAGGTGCATCTTTGTTGGTTAATTCTTCAACGACAACAGTCCTTGACAGCACTCCTAAAAGCCCTCCCGGCACATTCAGCTACCTGGCTTTAGGAGATTCTTATACAGTAGGCCATGGTATTATTTTCGAACAATCATTTCCAAGGCAATTGGTAGATTCTTTAGAAACTAAAGGGCTTAAATCGAACTTCACAAAAGTAATTGCGGGCACCGGCTGGACCACCAGAGATTTAATTAATAACCTAAACCGCGAACGACTTACCCGAACTTTCGATGTTGTAACTTTATTAATCGGCGTAAATAATCAATACCGCAATTTTGATGAAAATCTTTACCGAGCCGAATTTTCTGAATTATTAACTACTGCTATAAAGCTTGCAAGAGGAGATAAAACTAAAGTTTTTGTATTATCCATTCCAGATTGGGGCGCCACGCCTTACGCAAAAACATTTAGTAACGGCAATACAGGTAACATTACACGAGAAATAAACATATATAATACCATCAATAAAGAAGAGTCGGAAAAACGCTTTGTAACTTATATTGACGTTACGCCTATCTCACGCCAAGCAGCAAATGATTTGACTTTATTAGCAAGTGATGATCTACATCCGTCGGGCAAAATGTACAATTTGTGGGTTAGGCTTTTGGCTCCGAAAGTGTTAACACAGTTGAAATAAATCCTTATGGGTTGCTATCTCCTTTTGCTATTTGCCTTTTAATTGAATCCCAAATTGGTAAAAGTTTAGAACCATCTTCCAACCCGTTTTGGGTATCTGCAATTCGTTTGGCATACTTGATTCTTTCTTCCGTTAACGGATGCGTGCTTAAAAACTTAAGATATGATAAGTCTTGCTCAGTGTTCAATGTTTTAAACAATGCCACCATGCCTTGTTGACTTATATTATTGCTATTGAGTGTTTGTAAAGCGCGAAGGTCGGCATCTGTTTCCAAAGACCTAGAAAAACTCAAATTTTTGAGCATATTGGCGTTATCTATTAGGATGGTTGAGATACCATTTATATCATTTAACAATAAGGAAATAAATAAATATCCCGAAAGGCTCTGGCTAATCGATTTCAGTGAATGCTTATACTCAATGTGCGCCACTTCGTGCGCTAGCAATGCTGCAAGCTCTTCGGGGGTGTTCATCCTTTTCAATATTTCATCATACACAACTATTTTTCCGCCGGGCAATGCAAATGCATTTACATCAGAATTTTTAACTACTATAATTTCTATTTGATAGGATGTCTTAAAGTCAATTCTTTTCGCAAATTGATTTAGAAGAGAACTCAGCTTTTCATCTCTATGGGCACCTTGCAAAAAGGTGTTAAGCATTGAACCTCCCAATTGTGTTTCGACATTCTTTGGAATCTGATTTGCGAGGAAGGCTGCAAAAGGCGGTAAAACGTAAAAATATAAGCCAGCAAGCAGACTCAGGAAAAAGACTCCTGCAACAACTGCATTTTTTACCCCTTTTATTTTCAAGGGGCTGCATTTTAAAATTTTTAAATCCGGATTTTGCGTTTTTAATATGGTGATGATATCAACTTCTCTGCAATTGAGTAATTGCTGAGGAAATGTTCCATATCGAAAAACTTGCCCCCCGTTTACCTCTTCAACCTCACTTAATTGCGCAACATCCCATAAAACATCTTGGGTTTGAAATTCAGCATCAACGTAAGAGATTTTCCAAACATCTTGTGAGATATTCAAAGTTGCCTTACGACCGGCTGAGGATTTGCCGTCGTAAAACAACACGGGAATATTTTCCATCACTATATTAGGCCAATATCCATCATATCAGCAACGTCTTCGCCGGTTGCATCATTGTAAGCACTTTCAGTTTGATTGATGGCATCGAGGTCGAGTTCACCTTCTATAAGTACATTTGAAAAAACAAAGCGAAGTGCTCTAACTATGGCCCATGGGGTTGCTAAGCCAAGAGTGAATAATATGATCAATAAGTTACCTACAATTAGTCTGAAATAACCACTACCAGTGGCGGTTGATCTTAATTCAATTATCCGTCCGTCCTGCTCTAATTGTATATTGTCGATGTAGTAATTAAAGAGGTCTTTTGCGAACCAGAAGAAATAGACTCCTAAGGTTAATATGCTTAAGAAATAGCCCTTTAAAAGCAAGAAAAAGTACTCTGATCCTTTACCATGATAGCTAAACTCAATGTTGCCAAAACGAATATTACCGATTATATATTTTCGGATGTTTACTGAAAACCAGGCAGCGTAAATCCCGACTGTGACAATCGTTAATAAGAATCCGCTGATAAACATTTTCAGTAGTTCGACCATTTCCCCGCGGTAACCAAAGTGAATTCCACGATATGAAGATCTTGACATTCTGTATCTCATTGACCCATGAATCGCTATCGGAACTAACACAAGCAGCCCAGCATAAAAAACGATTACTGTGGCTATCATTTTTGTAGAATCCTGGCTGGCTACTCCCCAAATAAGAATTCCGTAAAGGATACCGAATATAACTATAGCCTTAATAAAACCGATAAACATTTCCTTTCCTGTACCGTGAAAGGTAAAGCGGCTTCCTTCAAGTTCTGTTTCCTCATACAGGTATTTAAGCGTTTTAGCTTTAGCCCATGGATAGTATAAACCGAGCGTGATGACCGTTAGAATAGCATTTACAATGTAGATTCCAAATAAAGAACTACCTGTTCCGCTAAAATTGATTTGTTTGATTGGTGTTTGAGTTTCCAAGGTTGAAAAGTTTAATTGTGAATAAT
>JANMZB010000192.1:0-2846 GCA_031382725.1 Sphingobacteriaceae bacterium
GCCAAATGGTAGGTTGGCATACCATCTGCTTTAAGCAAAACCTTATCATCAACTAAAGAAGTGTCAAAGCTTACTTCTTCACGAATTATATCATCAAAGGAAACGTTTTCATTTCTAGGAACCTTAATTCGGATTACATAAGGCGTTCCATTATTTAATAAGTCGTCAACTTCGCCTTTAGACAGGCAGAGTGAATTTCGCATCTCATCGCGATGTTCCTGTCCGTATTGGAAGTTGGGCAGCTCTGCACGCTTTTTATCCAGTTCTTCAGGAGTATCAAATGCGTAATAGGCATACCCGTCTGAGACTAATTGCTCGGCATACTGCTTATAAATTGACTTTCTTTCGCTTTGGCGATATGGGCCATAGTCACCGCCAAAACCCGGACCTTCATCCGGCGTAATGCCACACCATTTTAAACATTCGATGATATATTCCTCAGCACTCTCTACATAGCGTGTTTGATCTGTGTCCTCAATTCGCAGAATGAATTTTCCACCATGCTTACGGGCAAATAGATAATTAAAAAGAGCCGTTCTAACTCCACCTAAATGCAAACCACCGGTAGGGCTTGGCGCAAAACGAACACGAACATCAACTGACATAGTTTTTGATTTGCTACAAAGATAGATTTCTAACCATTATGCCCTCTATTAAATTATATCCTGGAAAATCCAAGAAAAATCATTTATCTTAAATTGTATTTAAAATCACTTATGAAAGACCAGGCAGTATTTGATGAAATAAAACATCTTAATGAGATTGGACAAGAATATTGGAGTGCCAGAGAATTGTTTAGGGCTTTAAACTATATAAAATGGGACAAATTTTTAAACGTTATCGAAAAAGCCAAACTAGCATGTCAAAATTCCGCTCAACAAACTGAAGACCATTTTCCCCCGGTAGAGAAATTGGTTGAGATTGGCTCTGGTGCTAAGAGAGATGTTGGTGATATTCATCTTTCCCGATATGCGTGCTATCTTATTGTACAAAATTCGGATCCTTCTAAAGAGGTTGTTGCTTTAGGTCAAACCTACTTCGCAGTTCAAACCCGTAAGCAAGAGTTGCTTGAAGAGCATTTTTGGAAACTTCAAAGCGAAGATGATAAACGTATTTTCTTGAGAAGAGAAATGGCAGAACACAATAAGCAATTAGCGGATGCTGCAAAAAAAGCCGGAGTAATTCAGCCTTGGGAATATGCGGTATTTCAAAATCATGGATATATGGGGTTATATAACGGCTTAGGAGCGAAAGAAATACAATCGAAAAAGGGATTAAGGCAAAGCCAAAATATTCTTGACCATATGGGAAGTACCGAATTGGCAGCAAACCTTTTCCGTGCGACACAAACAGAAGATAAATTAAAAAGGGAAAAAATAAAAGGTAAGCAAAAGGCAAACTTGGCTCACTTTGAGGTAGGAAAAAAAGTCAGGCAAACTATTCAAGAGCTAGGAGGAACTATGCCAGAGGATTTACCCACCGAAGACAACATAAAAAAGATCGAAAATGAGAAGAATAAAAACCTTAATGGTGACAAATCATAACGAATAACAATCTGTGTTATTAATTGATTTTAATCTACCTGATTCGAATTTCAATTTAGTAATTGCAAAAACCTCAAATCTGCGTATCTTTGCCTACTTTTTCTATAGACTATGCATTTGACATAGAGGAATATAAAAATGACACAGATTCTGAAAGATAGAGTTACCGAATTAGCAGCAAAAGTAAACAATCTTCCACCTCAGGAAGCTCTGTCTTTAATTGCTTCTGAGTTTGCTGGTAAAATTATTTTCTCGAGCAGCTTCAGTTGGGAGGATCAGGTCATCTCTCATCTAATTTTCTCGAATCAGATTCCTATTAAAGTATTTACACTGGATACTGGTCGTTTATTTACTGAAACGTATTATGTATGGAGCAGAACTACAGAAATGTACAATGCTAAAATTGAAGCTTATTATCCCAATCAACAATTGCTTCAGGAGTTTATTAGCGAAAAAGGGCCGAATTCCTTTTATGAATCTGTAGAGAACCGCAAAGGTTGCTGCTTCATTCGTAAAGTTGAACCTTTACAACGAGCTATAACTGGAAATGAGCTGTGGGTTACCGGCTTAAGAGCAGAGCATTCGCCCGAAAGGCATGATTTGCCAATTCTGGAGTGGGATGAAACCAACAACATCATCAAGTTCCATCCTTTATTACACTGGACAACAGATGAAGTTAAGGCTTTCATCAACACAAACGGAATTCCATATAATACTTTACACGATAAAGGCTTCGTAAGTATAGGCTGCCAACCGTGTACCAGAGCTATTATGCCGGGCGATGATTTCCGTGCCGGCCGTTGGTGGTGGGAAGATAAAGCAAGTAAAGAGTGCGGCTTGCACGCCCATTCTTAAAATTGAAATATACAATATGTCGCAATACAAATTAGATTACCTGGACCTTCTTGAAGCAGAGTCAATTCACATTATGCGTGAAGTGGCCGGACAATTCGAGCGTCCTGCTCTATTATTTTCGGGTGGTAAAGATTCAATAACACTAGTTCAATTAGCCCTTAAGGCTTTTAAACCCGGTAAAATTCCGTTTCCCCTTGTTCATATTGATACCGGGCATAACTTCCCCGAAGCAATAAAATACCGCGATGAAGTGGTTGAAAGAACGGGAGCTAAACTTATAGTAAGAAATGTTGCCGATACCATTAAGGCAAAAGGGCTAAAAGAACAAACCGGAAAGTTTGCTTCAAGAAATGCATTGCAATCATACACTTTGTTAGATACTATTGAAGAGTTTGGATTTGATGCCTGCATTGGTGGAGCTCGTCGCGATGAAGAAAAAGCAAGAGC
>JANMZB010000202.1:0-1429 GCA_031382725.1 Sphingobacteriaceae bacterium
TTTCCGCCGACGAAACCCTAGGCTGGGCCACCCCGTGGTCTCGGCGTAAGGGGGATACACCCGACATCTCGGCATTCCTGCAGTTCAAGTTCTACGAACCTAATCTACTACCACGACCCTACTGGTAAATTTCCGGACACCCGTGAACTTCCGGGTTACTGGCTTGGCGTCGCCTACAACGTTGGCGATGCACTGTGCTTCTACGTCCTGAAAGCCGATACCCATCGCGTCATTGAACGGAGTGTCCTCCGTAGTGCCCTACTCTTCACACACAAGAATTTAGGAAACCTCTTTCCCTACCGACGCCTTCAAGCCCAATTTTCTTGCTCCCTACCCTCCTGACGATCCATCCCTCACATCCGTCAGTACCCCAGACACTGCGGTACCACCCAGCTTGGCACCAGTCCCTAGGCCACCGCACCCTACCCCGGTCGCCACCCACCACACACATCCTACCGTTCCCCACCCTCCAGCCACCGAACTCGTGGTCCCTCGCTACGACCAAGTGGCCCTCACGGCGGTTCCTGATGGTACCCGTCCGGACACCAATATCCTTGACCCCGTGCCGCCGGGTACTCCACCCCAGCGAAGATGCACCTGGGATCCGACTGCCGCTGCTATCCCCTGGGGCCCGGCACTTCCCTGCCCAGACTCCGTGATTATTGAAGAATCGCAGCCACTGCACACCCTAGCTGCCACCCCCTTGGAGACTATCCATCTTAATCGCCGAGCTCGATCCCATGACCATCACCACGACCCTCCACTCGCCCCTGAAGTGCGCCGTTCCCGCCGTAATATTTCCCGCGACCGCCTCAGCGATTCCCTCGCCCATGCCGCCGGTACCTCATTGTTCATGGTGGATAACCATCCCCTGTGCCACCTACCCACTATTCCTCAAATGATCTCGGACCCGACGACCCCTACCACCCCTTGGCCATCCCGTTTTCCGGACGATCACCCCACCCGACGCCAACTCGATCAACTGGAATACGTCCAGGACATGGACTCCTTCACGGATGCCAACGATCCAAACCTCTCCCTTTGGTCCCCTGCCCGCATTATCTCTCACCAAACACAAGCAACCCCCCGCGACTTCGCTTTTACGTCGCATGGGAATGGAACGACACCCACGGCACTTGGGTTGATGGATATGCCCTCCGCATCCAGTCCCCTGATCTCATCCTCATGTATATCACCCAACACCGCCTTCACGACCACCCTGCTTTCCGGTGGGCTCTCGAAATCCAACCCGCCCACGCCCGACTGGCTCATGTTTACAAAGCTAACACGGATCCGAAAGCTCCGAAATACAAGTTTGGCGAAGAAGTTCCCCGTAGTGTGACACACTCCCTTCTGTTGGATACACGGACTCACGAACGAGGATAGCTGGCAATGTGCTATCGACAAAGAACTCAACCAACTCCGCGAA
>JANMZB010000204.1:0-1147 GCA_031382725.1 Sphingobacteriaceae bacterium
GCTCATTATGGTCAAGGTAAAACGGTTCATTCTGTCAATCAATTAAAACACTTTGGATTGACCATTGATGATACTCCCAAAGGGCTAGGCTCGGGTCAGCAATGCATCAAAACACCTGATGGTTATATTATTCCCTTGTCTATTCGTAATGGGCTTCCTTTCATGGATATGAGTCCTCCTACTGATACGGAGATTGATGGGTATCCTCATGTATTTTTCACTTCAGATCTCCCATGGGACCCTACTATTCTGGACAATGAATTCAATGCATCTGAAATTGAGCTTCTTGAGGATGATGATCTTTCACCCTCATACCACCACAATTCCCTTAATGATTATGGGGAGCTTATAAAGTATCAGTTAGATAACCACAATACTATGACCCATTCTAGTAATATTGATGCTTGTATTTACCATGTCCATTACACCTCCCTTCATCAACGATTTGTCATGAACCGTCATATTGTTCAACCCAAGCAACACGATTTTAATCGACTCAAACCACATTTTGGTTTTGTCCCTGTTGGACGAATTCAACACACGATCGCCAACACATCTCAATTTGCACGAATGGATACCCGCCTTCCGCTGCGCAAGCATTTCAAAAGCCGCTTTCCTGCTGCCAACATCAGTAGGCTCAATGACACTGTTGCCACAGATACATTCTTTTCCGATGTTCCTGCCCATGATGATGGAATCATGGGTCACGGTGGTACAACCATGTTGCAGCTCTACTGTGGGTGCAAAAGCTTGCTCACTGCTGGGTACTCCATGAAAACTGGCGATGAAATGGCCAGTACTTTTGAGAATTTCATTCGTCAACATGGTGCTCCCAATGCATTGTTCAGTGACAACGCTAAAGCCCAAATCGGCGTGCCGTTCATGAAATACTTCGCATGTATGCCATCAAAGACTTTCAGTGTGAGCCTCATCATCAGCATCAAAATTCAGCCGAGCGTCGTATTCAGGAGGTCAAGATAATGTCTAACCAGCTCATGGATAGGACAAATACACCACCCATTCTTTGGCTGCTTTGTGTTAATTATGTCACTTATCCTCTAAACCGTCTTGATACTGAGAGCATTGATTGGAAGACTCTAATTGAGGCCACAATGGGAGAGCAGCCGGATATCTCTGCAATACTTGC
>JANMZB010000206.1:0-9648 GCA_031382725.1 Sphingobacteriaceae bacterium
AGGAATAGCAGGAGATTTGAATAATGACAGTCTGTTTTATGCTTCGGGGTTTAGACTGACGGGCACATCTGTATCCTATTTAATTAGCCCATCTATAAGCAAAGAGCAGTTTGAAGCGAATTTAAAACAAATCAGAGCCGCAAAATGCAAGGTTTTTATGTGCAATGTTTTATTTCCGGGAAGGATAAAAATTGCCGGTCCGGATGTTAATGAAGAAAGGGTTTTGCTATATCTTGATTCTGTATTAGTAAGAGCACAGCAGGCAGGTATTAAAAATTTGATTTTGGGGAGTGGTGGCCCCAGAAGATTGCCGGATAATTATGATCTGGTAAAAGCTAAAAAGGATTTTACTGCTTTAGCGAGGAAAATGGCCATTGCAGCAAAAAATCATCGTGTTAGAATCATCTTTGAAAATCTAAATAGTAAAGAGACCAATTTCATCAATACCCTTAAAGATGCGGCAGAGATTGTAAGAAGTGTAAATCATCCGAATTTTAAACTTAACGCAGATATTTACCACATGATGAAGGAAAACGAATCACCGGATGCAATTTTAAAAGCTGGAAAGTTGATTGTGTATTGCGAAGTTGCTGAAATGGAAAAGAGGACTTATCCCGGTGTAAAAGGTGATGATTTTAAACCTTACTTTCGCGCATTAAAAGCGATAAGATTCAATGGGCCGATAATAATTGAAGGCGACCCGAAAGACTTAAAAAAAGAAGTTCCGCAAGCATTTCACTACTTGTCTACCCAACTCAGGGAAGTTTATCAAAACTAGTCTACCTTATACCGGAAGACCTGTCGTCCCAAATTCCCGTCGGCATCAATCCCTTCTATTGTCACACGGTAACTACCACGACCATCTGCATTGAAAAAATCAACAACTTTAGTCCCGGTAGTTCTATCAGTTTTAATATTTGGATTCCAATAAATAGTTGTTCTCAAATCATTTGCCATCGTCAGGCTTTGAGCAGTAGTATATCTGGGAGAATAGAATTCCTTGGCTACAGTATAACCTTGTGGCGTGAATTTATATTCTCCAGGCTTAGGTAGTAAGCTCATGATATCTTCCATTTTCATTTGCTTCTTCTCTGCCTTCTTTTTACTATTAACAACTAAGACCCCATTGGTGCCATTAGCACGATTTATCAAACCCAATTCATCTCTCAAAAAGATCTCTACAGACTCTATATCAGTAGATGTCATTCCCGCCAGGGAGTTAGCATCAACCGGCATTCCATTAAGGTATACTTGCATTGGAGTTCGGTTTCCGGTATTATAATCCCGACTTACATAAAAATCTCTCTCTTCAAATATTACACCCGGCGCCATAGATCTTATGCATGTAAGCAGCGAAGGGCAATTCCCTAGCCGCTCTTTCCCAAGGACATGATTTGGTATGGAGCTAAGTCCTGAAAGGGAAGGGTAGTCTCGGTAACTGGCAACCTTGGGAGTTGCTTTGGCTTTAATTACTACTTCATTCAAAACCATAGAGTTTTTAAAAATTCGCTTATTGTTTTGAAGATAGAGGCTCATCGCACTATCAATATTTGGTTGAACATCAGGATAATTATAGGGACCGATAACCGGCTGAACAGAAACCGGATCTACTGTAAGCATGGGATTTTTCAAGCTATAATCCGAGGAACTAACGATAACTATATTTGAATCGGTTACGGAAACATTTGAGAATTTAAACACCCCGCTTCCGTTTGTAGTGGTGTAAGCGGTAAAATACTTTTCAGGGATTCTGATCTTAACATTACCCTTATTTACGGGCATACCAGTAGAGTTTCTCAGCATTCCGGTTATGTCAATGCCCTTTTCGGCCGGAAATGAAAGTTTCGGCCTTTTGCTAGAAAGGATTTCCTGATATAAGAAACGACGGTAACCCTGAGTAAGCATTAATACATCAAGATCTGCCGCGGTTTTATCGGTGGGGCGTTTAAAATAATAGTTAGGTTTTTCTATATACCCTTTTAAGTCTGAGGTAAGCAAAAGATTACTTAAAATGGTAGTTTCTAAATCTTCATCAAAGGGAACTTTTGTTTCATCAATAACTGCTACCGAAAAATTACCATCTACTGGCAGCAATCCGTTTTTAGCGTTAATATTTAACTTAACATTTTGTTTCTTCTTATAAATTGTCTTATCTGTTTTTAAAGAAAGTGTCAAGGCATCAGGCCGTTGAACGAAAATTAACCGTTCACTTAAGGGTTGTGCTGTAGCTGAAAAAAGTGTGATTTGAACTATTCCGGTAGGAATTTTATCTTTTGGTATTTCGGCAGTATAGCCCTGCTTTTGCAAAACGGTTTTAGCTGCATAACAAATAACTTCGCCTATTTTAGCAACAACATAATAGCTTTTATTTAAGTTCTGATCCAGAAACTCTTTATTACAAATGAATCTAACTAGTATGCTTTTACTGGTGTTATTATTACTTACTGCCAAAGTTATTCCATTGCTTTTTACGGTAGGAAGACTAAATGTGCCTTGATAATTTTGAGGTGAGGTAATCGTAGCTTTATATGTTTTTCCAGCCTGTGGAGTAAATATAACAGCCCCCATTCCTAAATGCTGGGAGGCAAAATCCGAAATAACTTTTCCCTCGTTATCTGTAATAGTTCCTTTAATGTCGATGCCACTCCCGTCAGCTTTTAAAGCTTTAAAAGCCACTTTAGAGGGTAGTTCGTTAATAAGTTCTCCACCTTCTGGGAAAAATTGCAAATCAATCGTTTTAATGGATGGCTTTACATCAAAATTTTTAGTAATTAAGGTCTTATTGATATCGATAACGGATGTAAGGTTTTGCTTTACTTTTAAAAGGTTGTTTGGTATTTTGATAATCAACACACCATTTATATTAGTTGTTCCTTTGCCTTTTAATCCGGCAATTTCCCAGCTTACCTTTTTATTTATTTGAGGGATTCCTTCTGCGTCTTTATAACTAATAACAGCGGTGGTGTTTGCGTCATCTCCCGAAAGGTTAATCTGCGTTTTAAGTGTGTTCTCACTGCTTCCAATACTTATTATTTTATTGAAATAATAACCTTCGTCGAAATTAAGCATCCATCGGGTGTAAGCACTAACATGATAATTTCCTTGTTTAAAGTTTTCGGCAGTTAGCGCTATGTTTCCCCAGGCAATGCCATTGTTAAGGGGTAACTTTAAACTTTTTACTACAGAATCTCGGGCAAGAATATCAACATAAACAACCTTGCTGATATCTGTTAAGCTATGAAGTCCGGTAGTGATGTAAGCCTTAAACCAAATCGTATCGCCAACTGCATAGTAAGGCTTATCGAAGTGAATATGAACTTTTTCCTGAGGATATTGATCTGCAAAATGGCCGGTCTTGGCAATAATAGTATTCAAACTAATCGTGTCCGCAGTTTGTGCTGAAAGCGTGCTTTTAATAGAGAAAATCAGGAATATGGAAAGAATGGAAACGATTAAAAATTTCATCGGTGTGTTTAGAAACTGGTATTATAAAGGTATTCAATCCATTTGTGTTTACTACAAAGGCTTGTAAATTTATAAAATGAATGTAGTACCTGAACGTGATAATCTGGAAATAATTTTATCACATACTTAATTAAGGAGGGCATTTTATTTGAGCCAGAACAAGGCTGCGGATTAAAAGATAAAAGGAGCTTTTAAAAAATGCTCCTTTTATCTTAGGCGAGAAATTACTTCGCTTTGTTCTTGATTTCAGTAACTTCTTTTCTCATATCAGAAGCTAATGTTTTTAAATCTTGCAAACCTTTTCTTACACGGGTTCCAGAAGCTTTGTTGCCCTTATTGTAAAATTTGTCGGCATCTGCTTCGATAGAAGCAAGAATTTCTTTAAGTTGATTGTAACTTTTCATTTTTTTAAGTTTAAGGATGTAATATGCGAATGAGAAATGATTTAAACAAGTAATTATTTTAATAGGTGGTTTAAAATTAGCTATTAACAGGAGTTTCTAAGCAAACTATTAATAGATTTCTTTTGCTTGAAGTAAATAGTTTACGACATTTTATCTGGCATGAATCGATCAGAATCTCTTGTAATATGGTTGATTTTAAATCAACAATTTAATACTGATGAAAAGCCTGTGACACAAATTCAAGGACTTTTGGAAGTGAGTCGCGCCAGTATGTCCAGCTATGGCCGCCATCTCTAACTCTGTACTCGTGTGGAATCTCTTTCTTTTTCATCGCAATGTGAGCAAGGCTATTTCCTTCATATAAAAAATCATCATCTCCACAGTCAATATACCAGCGTACCTCCTTTTTTTGATTATCGGATATACTGTTAATTAACGAAACGGCATTATGACGAACATGGTAACGTTCTATAGCTGAATCTGACAAATTCGGGTTCTGTATTTTAATCCTGGTTTTTGCTTCATCTAACGTTAAAGGACCCACATAGGCACTTAACGGGCAAGCTGATGAGAACATTTCGGGGTGATGTAAGGCATACATGAATGTTCCGCCACCGCCGAGTGATAAGCCGCTAACTGCTCTAAAGCGTTTGTCGGATTTTACGCGGTAAGTTTTCTCAACATAAGGGATTAGCTCTTTAAAAAAGAAATCTTCATAATTCCAGTCACCTTTAATATCGTTAAAATAACCCTGCCTGCCAGCAGTAGCATCTGGCATGATAATAATCATCGGGGTTGCTTTACCATCTTCAATAGCTTTATCGGTAATATTTAATACTTCTCCAAATTGCACCCAGCCGGTGTGGTCATCGCCCGAGCCGTGTAAAAGGTACATGGAAGGGTAGCTGCGTTGTGAGCTTTCATAACCCGGAGGAAGATAGATGGCAAACTTTCGTTCACTTTTTAAAATTTTTGAATAAAAAGAAAGGTTATCATATACTTTTCCGGTTTGAGCCTTTGTTAAAACGGGGAGTAAAAGGTAAAGAGCGATAAGAAGGAGTTTATTCATTTCAATTTAATTGGTTTAGTAATATAGTAGTCTGTTAAATGTTTTTTACCAGAGGCATTGCAATTTAATTGTTACCCGGGTCGAAACGAAAGCTGCAACACTATATTTGAGCACACACATTAAATACGTATACAATTGAAATCTGCGGCATCTTTCTTGACAACCCTTATCCTTTTAGGTGGCATTTTACTGTCTAATATTCATTGTACTACTCAACCGAAAATTTTTTCGGGTAACACCCCGTCGGAAAGCAAATTAAGACAATTGCTTGCACAAAGCAAACCCGGCGATACGGTATTGATTCCAGGGGGAATTTATTATTTGTCTGAACCAATCGTCATTCAAGCAAGAGGAAGGAAAGATGCTTGGATTACTATTTTGCCGAAACCCGGAGAAAAAGTGATATTCGACGGAAGTAACTATTTAGCCTCTTTTGATCCTGCAAAGTATAACAAAATGATATTTAACTCTGGAATAATCACTTTAAATGGAGCGCAGTATGTAAAACTGAGAAATATCAAGGTTCAGAATTCTCATTCAGTTGGGATTCTGGTTACAGGGAAAAATACTTCTCATATAGAACTTATCAATTGCAAAACTGAGGGATCGTACAACTCGGGTATTGGGTTATGGTATGCAGATTCTTGTAAGATTTTGAACTGTGAAGTAACTAAATCTAATGATATTGAACGAATACCGGAAGGATTAAAGCGACAATCCGAAGCACCTCACGAAGCAATTTCTATAGCAGGTGCAACTCATTTTGAAGTAGCGTATAATCTAGTTCACGATGGATTTAAGGAAGGGATTGATGTGAAAGAAGTAAGTGCTTATGGCGAAGTACATCATAATAAAGTATATAATATGCCTAGGCAGGGCTTATATGTAGATTGCTGGTTTGGGCGTTTGCATCAAGTGGAATTTCACCACAATGAAGCCTACAATTGCGAATGGGGTATGGCAGTATCTGCAGAAGACAAAAAATCATCGATGGATAGCATTTTTATTCATCATAATTTGCTGTATAATAATCGGGCTTCGGGTATGCTTATTAGTTCTTGGGGAGAAAACGAGAAACGCAACCACATTTATGTATATAATAATACTATTGTTAATAACGGTTCACCAAATCATTGGGCCGGCCTTACGGGAGGTATAGATATCCGGTCGCGAAATATTTGTAATGTGTTTATTTATAATAATATTACAGCATACAACTATGGTTTTGCTATCAGCTCCCTTCTCAAGCCATCTGATTTAAATAAAGTTTTTCAAAAGCAAAATATCGTGATCACACATAATCTAGAGTGGCAAGTTAACACTCCGAATGAAGAATCATCTAACAATCCGGCTTTTCCGCCTGCTATGCCAATGAGTGGGAATTTACCCATAAAGGCAGACCCCCAGTTTAAAGATAGAAACCGGCCTAATTTTTTTCCTAATCAAAATTCGCCTGTTGTAAACAAGGCCTGGAAAGATGCGCCTTATGGAAATTCGGTTAATATTGGTGCACTGGAATAATCTTAAATTTCAATTGTAATCTAAATAGTACTGTAACAATGTATTGATAGGATTGTATTCTATGATCATTAGTAGTACTTTTTGGAATGAAACCATTATGAGCATACCGCTCGCAAACTGAGATAAATATGCTCATGATAGCTTCATCACCATTAAAAAAACAATATATTCTCTGATGAAAAACATATTTCGCTTAATAATCAGTATTACTATTCCGCTAGTTGTAGGAGGAGTATCCGGATACGCTACTTCGGCCAACATATCTTCCTGGTACGCTTACTTAAATAAACCTTCCTTTAATCCGCCTAATTACTTATTTGGTCCGGTGTGGACAGTTCTTTACCTGCTTATGGGCGTGTCATTATATCTTGTATGGACATCGCCGGAAGGCAAACAAAAAACAAGAGCATTACTGGTATTTGCATTTCAGCTGTTGCTGAATTTCGCCTGGAGCTTTATCTTTTTCTCCTTCCACGAAACCGGATTGGCACTGGTTGAAATTATAGTGTTGTGGATGAGTATTTTATTGATGATTATTTTATTTCTTCGGATTGACCGGAAGGCCGCATACATCCAGATACCTTATTTGCTGTGGGTCAGTTTTGCAACAGCATTAAATGCTGCTATTTGGCATTTAAACTTTAATCAAGCGCATTAATTTTAGCAGCGAGTACGGCAACTAATAAGCCAAAGCAGCCAATAATTGCGTAAGAGTATTGGAGGTTTAGCATCTCGGAAATATAACCTATTAAGGGAGGGCCCATTAGAAAGCCAAAATAACTGACGCTGGCAACCATAGCCAAAGCCATGCTCGGCGAAACTTTTTTGTTTTTTCCTGCTGCACTATAAACTGTGGGAACAATACACGAAACGCCTAAGCCTACCAGCATAAACCCCAATGTGGCCGGAACTAATTGAGGAAAAAGAACGGAGATTGACATACCGGTAAAAACCGTTAAACCGCTATATTGAACTGTGCGCTTCCGGCCGATTTTTGAGATGATTTTGTCGCCCGCAAATCTTCCTAAAGCCATCATAATCATAAAAGATGCGTACCCTAAAACAACTAATGAGGCAGGGGCATCAACAATGTCTTTAAAATAGATTCCGCTCCAGTCGAACATCGCACCTTCAGCAGACATGCTGCAAAAACCAATTAAGCCTAGTTGAAAAAGTGTTTTTTCGGGTTTTACAAAAAACGAACCTGAAGAACCGGCAACACTTTTTCCCGGAACAAGATATTTATAGTTAAGCGAAACATTAATGCAGATCAGTACTGTAACAATTTCATAGTGAATTATCGGTGAGAAATTCAAATTTATCATTGCCAGTCCGATTAAAGCACCCGTAAAACCAGCAAGACTCCAAACACCATGGAATGTGGACATGATTGGCTTTTCGAACAATTTTTCGGCTTCTATTCCTTGCGTATTCACTGAAATGTTGCACATGTTTCCTATCACTCCGAAAATAAATAAACCAAAAACCAAATGCCAGGCAGATGATGATATGCCCAGTAAACATAAGGCAAAAACATAGCTAGGTGCCACTATCGTTAAAATTTTTTGGCTCCCATATTTTGTTACTAAACGGCCTGAAATAGGCATTGTAAATAGCTGACCCAACGGCAATGCAAATAAAATGGATCCAAATAAAGCATCGGATAAATGCAAACTTTCCTTAATATCCGGGATGCGGCTTGCCCATGATGAAAAGCCTATGCCCTGCCCAAAATAGAATAATGAAACAGCTAACCGAATGCGATTAGCACGAATTGTGGGTAGGGCATGAATAGACATATTTGCTTCACAGAATGCTTTTGGGCGTTGATAGTTTTATTAATCGGTAAAGGTCTGCAATCAATAGCAATTAGACTTAATTTTTTAACAGGAAGTGATCATTATAATGATTACAGGATTCTACAGGATACTCTACCTCAAAGTAATCTCGACATTCGGAGATACCAATTATAGACCAATTATCTTCGATGAAAAAAGTAATTTTCATTATAGCTTTTGCTGTAATTACACTTTTCCTTAGTTGTAAGAAAAAATCTGCAGAAGAACCCAAATCACAGCAAAAGCCTGGTACCGGAGGCTTAACAGTTGATGGAACTACAAATATTGAGATAATACGGTCTGAGAAGTTTCAAACTATTGACGGGTTTGGATTTTTTGGTGGGCAAGATGCGTGGTGGGGAAGTGTAAATAATCTTTACAGTGATGCCTGGGCTACGGCAGTCTTAACTGATCTTGGAATTACTATTTGGCGAAATGAATATTATCCGCCTGTAACTGCTTCGCAAGCTCAGGACGCAAACTGGGATAAGCAAAAGCCAGTAGTTGAAGGGTTACTTAGGTTAGCAAACCAAAATAAAGTGCCCTTGAAATTTATTTTTACAGTTTGGTCTCCTCCTGCAAGTATGAAGGTTCAGATCGTACCTAAAGGTCAGCCTAATGAAGGTGACCCGATTTCAGGTCTTCCGAATACAGGTGGAACAAAAGGAGCGGACAATGAAAATATTACTTCTGATGATCATATTGCAGGCACGCTTGATCCTGCAAAATATACCCTCTTCGGAAATTGGTTGGCCGATGGTATTCAGCTTTACAAAAACTTAGGTATTGATGTATATGCGATTAGTCCGCAAAACGAACCATTATTCACGCAGCCATTTAACTCAAATTATTACAAACCCAGCCGGTATGCCGAAATGCTGAAGAATGTTGTGCCAGTAGTAAAGGGTCGGTTTCCAAATGTAAAAATTTATGGATCTGAAAATATGCTTGATATGGAAGCGGGGGAGGCAAAGCCTTATTTCTATGGGGCAAGTTTAAAGTCGGATGTTCAGGCTTTGAATAATTTAGACATTTGGGCTTTTCATGGTTATCAGGAGGGAATTACCCCTACAGCCACATCCCAACTAAAAAACCTTTGGAGTACAGTAAAAACAGACTACACACAGCCAACAAACAAACCTGTATGGATGACAGAGACTTCCGGTTATACCGAAAATTGGTTAGAAACGAATGCTGATAAATCCGGGGCACTAGATCTGGCTTTAGATATCCAGTCGGCTTTGATTTATGGGAATGCTTCGGCTTGGGTTTGGTGGCAGGGGAGTGGCTATACCGATTCGGGGGTACCGATGACTCAAATGGGAGAATACAATTTAATGTCGGGCATCCA
>JANMZB010000225.1:0-1398 GCA_031382725.1 Sphingobacteriaceae bacterium
ACGCCGGTCGTATTTAAATCCTTTGTCGTCTAGCCAGGACTTAGATAGAGAAATACCTTTACAGGACTTTATGGGGTAGATCCATAATTCTTTTACTGAAACTTCCATTGGTGAATATTTTAATAGACAGAATTTACAAAATAAATATAGTTATTATATCAATTTTACAAGACTAGAATTGAGGCTATTTGAAAAAAATAATTGTTCTCAGAATTTTAATTTCGCCTTGCCAATTGATTCTGGAAAAGGAGGAAGGCCACAGGCCAAATAGTTATTGAGTAAGCTTTGAAAAAATATCTTCCAGAGAAGTTTATTTTTGGGTCATCCCCAAAAGCACCCAAAAATGTGACTGGCAAGCAGAAAAGATAAGACCCCGTATATCTATTTCTCCACAAAAAATTTCGTATTTATTGTCACCCAAATGGTTTGCGCCGGTAACCCCTTCAATGGCTGTAAGCAAGAACACGTCAATAGCGTGTTGAAATTCAGCAATCAAAACCCGGGTCGTATTTGAATATTGTTTTAATTGGTCAATGGCATTATTTGCTACGATTTTACCAGCATTGATGATCACGACTCTATCGCAGATGGCCTGCACCTCTTGCATAAGGTGAGTAGATAGAATCACGGTTTTTTCTCTCCCAATATTCTTTATAAGATTTCGGATCTCTACTATTTGATTGGGGTCTAACCCCGTGGTTGGTTCATCCAGAATCAATACGGAAGGCTCATGTATCATGGCCTGAGCTAGTCCCACTCTTTGCCGGTATCCTTTGGAGAGTACTCCAATTTTTTTGTTTTGTTCTATGCCTAATCCTGTAATGTCAATCATTTGGCGGGTTCTGCTCTGTAAAGCATTTCCACGCATACCATGCAAAGAGCCTATAAAGTGTAGATATTCGTGCACGTACATATCCAAATAAAGTGGATTATGCTCGGGCAAATAGCCTACTAGTTGGCGTACCTCCATGGGGTGAGTAGTGACATCGTAGCCTGATAGCGAAACTGTGCCTGAGGTGGGCGGCACGTAGCAGGTGGCTATTTTCATTGTGGTAGACTTACCAGCACCATTTGGTCCCAGAAGCCCCAGTATTTCGCCCTTATTTACTTCAAAAGAAATATTGTCTACAGCACGTTGAGTGCCATATATTTTAGAAAGATTGGATACGATTACCGACATGATTGTATCAAAATTACAAATTAGATTAGTAAATTCATTGATATCTTTTTTATCGGCAGTCTCGCCGTTAAAAATATTTAATGCACAATGTGATGACCTGGGAAGAATATTGTATTTCAAAAAAAATTGATTCGGAAAAATTCAAAGCTGCATGGGTAGTGAAATGGCTGGAATTAAAAACCATTTTCGAACAAGTCCATCCCGATAGTTTTACGGAG
>JANMZB010000283.1:0-1123 GCA_031382725.1 Sphingobacteriaceae bacterium
GACAGCGATCTCGCAATTTTTTTATTTGTGGTAACAAAGCGGCGACAGGCGCGTGAAAGGTGCCAGCAAAGCCCAATCACGAAAATCTGTGGCCATCGCAAGGTACGAAGAGAAATTTACAGAGCGAGCGAATTAGGTGGCGTGACGAGTCACACGTAGAACGCGTACAGGAACTTGTGGTAATTTAACGTGTAAGCCCTACCACAGCGTTGTCGACCTAGATTAAAGTACGGTCGTTGTAGCTTGACTTATATAGCACATTATTTAAGTAAAAAACAATCAACCGACTTCGTGCTTCACTTACGCTACTTGTACCAGATGCAAGTACCTCCCTTGCGCGAGGATGCCACGCACATATATCAGGTATTTAACAATCAACAAGAAAGAAACGTCTACAAAGACCTCGCAAAAAATGACATCCACGAATGAAATTTCCAATAATATACCAACTCGCGCAAGGAAATCCGATGTAAACTAGTACTTTGGCGATTGGCGTGCATTCGTGTTGGGCATTGGTGAGTTTCTTAGGGTAAATTGGTGACTATTTTCACAGTCAATTCTCACCAATTTACCACGAGTGACTTTCTACTTAAAAGAAAAGAGCTCGTGCATGATTGATACCATAGGGTAGCTGCTGCCACCCTACCACGTCTGTTTCCCCTTGTACTGCTATGTACAATTAGTACCATTAAATTTGATGTCCACCATGTCCATTTGCAAAAATTTGACTAGTAAAAGAAGTACCATTCTGTACGTACAAATTTCAAAATTTGATGTCCATTATGTCCTACTGTGTCATTGTACGAGGGCATATTATCACTATGTTTGATTGACGTCTTTCTTGTGATAGTGACTCACTATTCCTGTAAATAGTCAAGGAAAAAACGTTAGTTTACCACTCCTATTTTTAATCATGCAAGTGCATCGGGAGCACTTTCATCAAATCTTGAATTTAAAATAATTCCAACAATTTCTAACTTTGAGGTAAAAGGGACAATAAATAGATTTCTCTAGTTTATATGTATATTTACAGTACCATGCTAGAACCATGCACACGTGCAGGCTGGCAACACCTTGAACACAAGAAAAATTTATTTATATACTTACATGTGTTGCATATCGG
>JANMZB010000340.1:0-1028 GCA_031382725.1 Sphingobacteriaceae bacterium
CGATGAAAACGTCGACGTAGGAAGCTTCAGTAGGTAGATACTGACAAGACAGGTTAATCTTCACAGCAAAACTACAAAAGGTGAAAGAAAACAAAGCAATAGCGCAGGACAATCAAGAACTAGCAAGGGATCACTAGGGTGATCAATCCTTCATTTTGCCTTGCTAAGAGACGAGCTAATAGTTTGCCAGTTTTAATTTTGTGAGCTAATATAGATCAAAAGTGATTTTATTTCGTATTTTGTATCCTTTTGGATATTCACTGGATCACTAAATATTCTCCTATTGGAGAGTTGAATAGTTTCTTTCTTAATTATTTTTCTTGAGTCATCACTGAAATATTTATACTTAATCAGTTGTGAACATATTTGTTGTTTATTTTATCGGTTTTATCCTTGTTTGTTTTGACATATAGGAAGTTGAATCTTGTAACTGATTCTTGTTTAAAATTACTTAGGTAGGAATTTTTTGTAGTTAGAGGAATGGTGTTCAGTACTTAAGCTACAGTAACGTCACTTTGGCTTTCCCTTTTTCAGTACCAAAGTCCAGTCCGCACTAGAATTGCCGTAACTCCTGTTCTGCGTGAAACTAGACGCTAACTCAGGTATCGCTAGATTCCTCTCATCAAGGCCGTTCGAACAATGTGCCTAACGTGCCGTTTCACTAGATACTTCACACGTAGAATTAGTTTCAGATTTTCGAGTACTATCTGCCAGGCTGTGCTGTTTTCCGTTCTTTGTGCATCGTGGTAGTATTGTTGTCTAAATCGTCCGTGGTGAGTTGGCCGTATGTCGTGTCTAGATGATCGAGGATAGTTAGCACACTTACGTTGGCAAATCCTAACATTTCATCACGGACGTGGTTGATGAAGGTGGCTGGAATGGCGGATAGGAGTTGTTTTTGCAGTGCTGCTTCTGTGTTGCTGAAGGTACAGTATTTATGGATGTCTGACAAGAAATGATGGTTGATTTCGGTGATTTGCGGTTTTGTGGAGTTGGCTTGATGGATAGGTGCTGCTCCAGGATTTGGT
>JANMZB010000344.1:0-6904 GCA_031382725.1 Sphingobacteriaceae bacterium
CGATCTTCTCTTCGCCGCTTAAATATTTCCCGGTAAGGCTGTTCGGATCTTTAATTATCTCCTCGTAATTACCCGCAAAAACAAGATTTCCGCCATCAGTGCCTGCTGCTGGGCCAATATCAATAAGATGATCGGCTGCATTCATAATTTCCTCTTCGTGCTCCACAACCAAAACGGTATTTCCAACATCACGTAAGGATTTTAAAACACCAATAAGTTTTTGTGTATCTCTGGGATGCAGACCGATGCTCGGCTCATCCAACACATATACCGAACCAACCAGCGAACTCCCTAAAGAAGTAGCCAGATTAATGCGCTGCGATTCCCCGCCCGAAAGCGTATTCGATAAACGATTAAGTGTTAAGTAACTTAAACCTACATCGTTCAAAAATTTGATACGATTGCTTATCTCCGCCAGAAGTCGTTTAGCAATTTTACCTTCATTAGCACCCAGTTCCAGATTTTCGAAGAATTCTAAAGCCTTGTCTAATGGCATTAGAACAATATCTGTAATTGATTTACTACTAATTTTAACATAAGTAGCATCCATCCGTAATCGGCTACCTTTACATTCCGGACAAGTGGTTTTTCCGCGGTAACGCGATAACATTACCCGATATTGAATTTTATATGTCTGTTCTTCGAGGTGCTTGAAAAACTCATCCAATCCCCTGAAATATTTATTGCCAGTCCAAAGTAATTGCTTTTGCTCTTCTGTAAGATGGTTGAAAGATCGGTGTACCGGATAGTCGAACTTTAAAGCGTGCTTAAGCATTTCATCCAGCCATTCACGCATTTTTTCTCCCCGCCACGGAGCGATTGCACCGTCGTAAACCGATTTATTCTTATCAGGAATAACCAGATCTTCGTCAATGCCAATTACCTTTCCGTAACCTTCGCAACGTTTACAGGCCCCGTAAGGATTATTGAAACTGAAAAAATTTGGCGTGGGTTCTTCGAACCTCATCCCGTCGAGTTCAAAACGATCGCAGAAAAAATGATTATTTCCATTTTCTTCAATGTAGCAATCCCCCTTGCCTTCAAAAAAAGCTGTTTGAACTGAATCTGCAATGCGGCTTGAAGTTTCCTCATCATCACTTACAGAAATTCGGTCGATAACAATTTTCAGAGCAGAAGCATCAAGCTTATCATTGATAACAGATTGATCTTCCAGTAATTCCTCGATCTTCGAAAGTTTATCCTCAAAATAAACTCTTAAAAACCCTTTTTGAAGAAGAACGGCCAACTCCTCTTTTACCGTTCGGTTACTGTGTGGATGAAGCGGGCAGGATAATGTGACAGATGTTTCTGCCGGCAAAGCCGTTATAAAATTAACAACAGTTGTCACCGTGTCTCGTCTCACTTCCAATCCGGAAATTGGCGAATAGGTTTTCCCTACCCTTGAGAAAAGAAGTTTTAAATAATCATAAATCTCGGTGGATGTCCCTACAGTTGATCTAGGATTACTGGTAATCACTTTTTGTTCTATCGCGATAGCCGGAGCAATGCCCTTTATATAGTCAACATCAGGCTTGTTCATCCGGCCCATAAACTGGCGGGCGTAAGAAGACAAGCTTTCTACATAACGTCTTTGACCTTCGGCATAAAGGGTATCAAAAGCCAATGAAGATTTGCCGGAGCCAGACATACCGGTAATAACTACCAGCTTATTTTTGGGTATCGCAACATCAATATTTTTTAGATTATGAACCCTTGCACCCTTTATAATTATATATTTTTTTGGATCTTTTTCTGACTCTACACTCATGAAACTGTACTGAAGTTTTTCTCGTATATAAAGTATAATGAGAAAATTTATAGATTGTTCGGGGCCAAAAATACGACCAAATAGCTTAACAATTTTAATTTAAACGTTTGTACATCTAATTATTATTGCTTATATTTGATATACACACAATAATTACACTTTCAAACTTAAAGGAGAATATTATAGATTAAACTCTACTTAAATAACTTAGTCCAACAATTATAAAAGGTAATTTAAATAGGAGTCCTATGAAGCTTCAAGTAGTGAACGATCAAGAGTTAGTGCATCTGTACATAACTGGTCAGGAGAGAGGTCTGGAAGAGTTGATTCGCAGACATAAGTCAAAAATTTATACATCTATCTACATGCTGGTTAAAGACCAGTACCTTGCCGAAGATATCTTTCAGGATACCTTTATTAAAGTAGTGAATACTTTAAAGCGAGGTAAATATAATGAAGAGGGCAAATTCTTACCATGGGTTCTTCGTATAGCTCATAACCTTGTTATCGATTATTTCCGTAAAGAAAAACGCACTCCGGTTATTACGAGTGGTGATGGTTTTGACATTTTCGATGTGCTAGGTTTTTATGATGAAAGCATTGAAGACAAAATGATAAGAGAGCAATCTCACAAGGATTTAAAAGCACTTATCCAGTTATTGCCTGAGGAGCAAAAAGAGGTTTTAATTATGCGTCATTATGGCGACATGAGCTTCAAGGAAATAGCCGACATTACCAACGTGAGTATTAATACCGCATTAGGCAGAATGCGCTATGCACTAAATAACTTACGTAAGATGATGCAGACCAAGGAAATGAGCCTTAAAATCAATTAATAATAAAAAAAATACTTTTTGTAAAATATTAAATTTGCAATGCCGTTTATTGATTAGAATTTACATCTAATAATTAAACGGCATTGCTTATGTTACAAACTTCTACTACTACCGATTCTGAGTTTAACCTGTTTCCTGTTGAGGAAATAGAACATACTACAACTTGTTCTTTAAGTGCCGAAGATCAAATTTTCTATAACAATATTAAAAAGGAATTAAATAAAATTTCTTACAGTCCTTCTCAGGAATCTGTTGATAAAATTTTGAATCACTCAAAATCTTTATAAGTTTCTCTTCTTACTGGATTTCTTAATAAGGCAATTTCCTATTTTCGTTCATGCTTAAGCAAGATCGTTTTAGAGCCTTTGTTGAATATTTTTCGACTCATCAGCCAGATGCTAAAACGGAATTACATTACAACAATCCTTTTGAATTACTTGTAGCCGTAATTCTCTCGGCTCAATGCACCGATAAACGCATTAATCAGATTACGCCCGCACTTTTCAAACAATACCCCGATGCATTTTCAATGTCTCAGGCTACAGCCGATGAGATTTATCAATATATCCGTTCAGTAAGTTATCCAAATAATAAAGCCAAACATTTGGAAGGTATGGCGAAATTGTTGGTTGATAAATTTCAGGGGAATGTACCTTCTTCTATGGATGATTTACAGACTCTACCCGGAGTAGGAAGAAAAACCGCTAATGTTATTACCTCGGTTGTATTCGAAGCGCCAGCTATGGCGGTTGACACACATGTTTTCCGTGTGGCAAACCGCTTGGGGTTAACTCGAAATGCAACAACGCCATTGGCCGTCGAAAAGCAATTAATAAAACACATACCTACAGATTTGATCCGCCATTCCCATCATTGGCTAATTCTTCATGGGAGATATGTTTGTCAGGCGCGGCGACCTAAGTGTGAAGTATGTCCGATTACACATTTCTGTAAATATTATGAATACCAGCAAACTGCTACTGCCCTGACTAAAGCTGCGATTGCCGAACGAAAAAGAGAAAAGCAAAGAATCCAGCAAAGAAAAGCAAACAAACTTTCCACACTTTTAAAAAAGTTCGTAGTAAAAGAATAAATTTATGTTCTACCACAAATTTAAAATGATAAAATTTTTAGCATTTTAAATTTAATCCGTACATTCGAACTGGAATAACTAAAATAATGAGCAACGCAGACAAATTAAAAGCATTACAGCTTACGCTGGATAAACTTGAAAAATCGTACGGAAAAGGTACCATTATGAAACTTGGTGATACCGCTGTCGATTCCATAGAAGCAATTTCAACAGGATCGCTTACACTGGATATTGCATTAGGTATTGGCGGTTTACCTAAAGGGCGTGTGATTGAAATATACGGCCCTGAATCTTCAGGAAAAACAACGTTAGCAATTCACGCAATTGCAGAGGCACAAAAGAAAGGTGGAATAGCTGCTTTTATTGATGCAGAACACGCGTTTGATAAATATTACGCAAAAAAACTAGGTGTTGATATCGAAAATCTTTTAATCTCTCAACCCGATAATGGAGAGCAGGCACTAGAAATTGCTGATAACCTGATCCGTTCAGGAGCTATAGACATTATAGTAATTGACTCTGTAGCCGCCCTGGTGCCAAAGGCAGAAATTGAAGGCGAAATGGGTGATTCTAAAATGGGCTTACAGGCTCGTTTGATGTCGCAAGCTTTACGGAAACTTACTGGTACAATATCAAAAACCGGCTGTTGTTGTATTTTCATCAATCAATTACGTGAAAAGATTGGTGTTATGTTCGGTAATCCGGAGACTACAACGGGCGGTAATGCTCTTAAGTTTTATGCTTCGGTACGTTTAGATATTCGCAGAACATCACAAATTAAAGACAGCGAGGAAGTATCTGGAAATCGTGTAAAAGTGAAAGTGGTAAAAAATAAGGTTGCACCACCATTCCGCATAGCCGAGTTCGACATTATGTTTGGACAGGGAATTTCCAAAGCAGGTGAGATAATAGATTTAGGTGTCGACTTTGAAATTATACGTAAGTCGGGCTCGTGGTTTAGTTATAACGATACAAAACTTGGCCAAGGACGGGATGCTGTTAAACAATTGATTCTTGATAACCCCGAATTAATGGATGAATTAGAACAGAAAATCAGGGAAACCGTTACCGGTGAAAAACTGGAAGAAGTATTAGGAAAGGAGCTTTAATGCTCCTTTTTTATTTACAATCTACCCTCAGCCTTAAAATTCAGATAGGCTTATGTTACCATTTTGTTACAGCAATCTTGTTTCGAGATTAGCGTTTAATGGTAACTTTAAAAAACCAATCAACCAAGCTCTTAATATTTTTAATTAAATGGATAGACGTTTAGCCATTCGGCAAATCTTGCTTCTTGGAGGTGCAACCATTGTTCTTCCTTCATGCAGCTGGAGTAAAGAGGAGCTTTCAGTAAAGCTTAATCATCTTAAAATCGGAAACAAACAGATAAATCTTATCAGCGAAATTTCTGAAGCAATAATTCCTGCCACTGATACTCCAGGATCTAAAGCACTTAACATACATCGATTTGTACTTAGAGTTGTTGATGATTGCTTCCCGAAGGATGAGCAACAAACTTTTACCTCTGGCTTAAAGGAAATGCAAAATTATACTGACAATAAGACTAAAAAGTCTTTTGAAGAAAGTGATAAAACTCAACGAATCGAAATTCTAAAACAAATTGAAACAGATTCGACATTCTCGAAAGATTTGAAATCTTTTGTTAACAGTGTTCGACAACTAACTGTTGAAGGCTATTCTACCTCGGAATTTGCGATGACAAATCGCAAGGTTCCTTATAAACTTGTTCCGGGGCACTTTAACGGTTGTGTAAAAACCGCTTAACTAAACCTAATATTAAAATTAAATAAATGTCAGCACAATCGCCAAACGAAAGTAAGCAAGCTAACACAAAAAACCAGTATGATGCTATCGTAATTGGCTCGGGCATTAGTGGTGGCTGGGCGGCTAAAGAACTTTGTGAAAAAGGATTTAAAACCTTAGTTCTCGAAAGAGGAAGAGACGTTAAGCATATAAAAGATTATCCTACAACTAATCTCAATCCCTGGGAGTTAGAACATAGAGGGAAAATTACTCAAGAACTGAGAGAAGCAAATCCAATAATTAGTAAAACATACGCATTTAGGGAAGATACGCATCACTTTCTTGTTAAAGATGCGGAGCACCCGTACAACCAGGTGAAGCCATTTGACTGGATACGTGGCTACCAGGTTGGCGGTAAATCATTAGTATGGGCAAGACAAACGCAACGCTGGAGCAATTTTGATTTTGAAGGGCCCGCCCGTGATGGCTTTGCTGTCGACTGGCCTATCCGATACGAAGACCTTGCACCTTGGTACAGTCACGTTGAAAAATTTGTAGGCATATCTGGCAACGCCGATGGTTTACCCGAATTGCCCGACGGTGAGTTCCTCCCTCCCATGGAGATGAGTTGTGTAGAAAATCACTTTAAAGAAAAAGTAGCAGCCGAATACAGTGACAGGAAGGTAATTATGGGCCGCTGTGCACACGTAACAGAGGCAAAACCGGTTCATCATGAGCAAGGAAGAGCAACCTGTCAACACAGAACACTTTGCGAAAGAGGTTGTCCGTTTGGTGGTTATTTTAGTAGTAACTCTTCTACATTGCCCTGGGCTGAGCGAACCGGAAACTTAACTTTAATGCCTGATACCGTCGTCCATTCAATTATTTATGATGATAAGAAAGGCAAGGCGACTGGTGTAAATGTTTTTAACACTAAAACTAATACGAGTACAGAATATTTTGCCAAAGTAATATTCGTAAATGCGGCTGCCATCAACACCAATCTGATATTACTTAATTCAATCTCAAATCGTTTTCCGGCAGGTCTTGGAAATGACAATGGATTAATGGGAAAATACATGGCGTTTCATAATTACCGTGCTAAGATCAATGCGGAGTACGAGGGCTTTAAAGATTTTACCACAACCGGAAGAAGACCAAACAGCGGATATATTCCAAGGTTCAGGAACCTTCATAAGCAGGAGACCGATTTTCTAAGAGGTTATGCCGGAGGAGTATGGTCTTTAAGATCTGAAAATCAGCCTCTGGGCTGGGGGGAAGACCTCAAAAAACAAATCTTAAATCCAAAAGAAGGCAATTGGAAAGTAGGTTCACACATGATGGGTGAAACCATACCGAAAGAAAGCAATTACGTAAGCCTGGATCATAGCAAAAAGAATAAGTGGGGAATTCCAATGCTTAACATCTCCATGGACTATGATG
>JANMZB010000391.1:0-4935 GCA_031382725.1 Sphingobacteriaceae bacterium
CCCTACCTATTTTGTAATCGATAGGTGTCACTCTGCTGGGAGATCCTCTACATATCCCTTGATATGTTTGAGAAATAATTCATTTCCAACATTCTTGGTGTATATATCTGATTCATTTTCAAGTGTGTGTACAAATTCCAAAATAATAATACCACTGAGAATTAATTCTCGAGAATAATGGTATCGAACATCGATATGTTTTGTACGTTGTCCAGTTGTCGAATTATTAGCTAGGAACATTGCCCCGACATTGTCGATAAAAACTTTAATTGGAAGTTGTACTGTTTGCCCCATAGATTCGATCAACATTTTGATGAAATATATTTCTTTACATATTTCGGATAAAGCGACATATTCAGCTTCGGTTGAGCTTAATGTCGTATTTCGTTGACTTTTTGATTTCCAGGAAATTAGTGTGTTGTTCGCGTATACCACAAATCCACTGATGCTCAGTCGTTGATCTTTGTCTCCGGCGTAATCACTATCACATTTGCCAGTAATAATCCAAATTTTCTCGTTGGTTGGTTTGAGTACTAAACATTTATTTTTGGTACTGATCACATATTTGATGGCTCGTTCCAACATTTTCATATGTGCATGATTTGCACCATCCATAACCTTTGCTAACTCTCTTACTGCATTACTGATTTCAGGTCTTGAATGTTTTGTTAAGTATAAAAGCATTCCTACTCCACTTCGGAAATTTTCTGATCTTCATCATTTACCAATTCTTCTTTTGTTTTAGGTCTCACAACTTGTTCACCATGTCCAGCTGGAGTGACATACTCAAACTGATTTTTGAATTTATTGGAATATTGGTTGACCAATTTTGTGATCAAATCTGGTTGTTGAATGTATAAAGTATTGTTGAATTCATGAATTTTGCACCCCACATATTCATCCAACTTTCCAATTTCTTTGATAGAATATTTTTCTTTAATATCTGAAATTGTTGACTTAATTAATGATTGATTTCCAATCAGTAAAACATCATCCACATATAGACATAAGTAAACTTTGTTGCTGTTTTCTTCCTTATAAAGTAGGCATGGATCCACAATGCTTTTCTTGAAATTGACTTTCTCTGTAAGATATCCAACAAATTCTTTCCACCATTGTCTTGCGGCTTGAACCAATCCATAAATTGACTTTTTAAGTTCTAAACAATCTTCATTTGAAACCTGCACATAATTAGACAGTCCGTCTGGAATTTTCATGTAAATCTTCTCTTCAAGGTTTCCATACAAAAAAGCAGTTTCCACATCAATAATTTCAGCTTCATAATTGTGAATTAATTTTTGAATCAAAATTAATCTGTAGGTGACATCATGAACAACCGGTGCAAAATTGTCTGTGTAATCAACACCAGGGATTTGGCTGTACCCAAGTGCAACCAGTCTAGCTCGATGAACACCATTTTTCTTTGTTTTGAAAACCCACTTGCTTCCGATGATTTTTCTGTTGCTAGGTAGCTCCTTAATTTTTCGGTATCTCCAAACTCCTTTTGAAATCATATCATCGTACTCTTTTTTAATTGCTTCTCGCCACTTAATTTTGGATTCTTCATTTGTATGTTCCCAAGCTTGTTTAAATGTATTTGGATCAGTAGGTCCACTATTAGTAGCCATTAATAAAGCCAACTCGATAGTTTCATTTGGAACTACTGTATTGTAGCTTGTATTTAATTTCTTGAGTTCTCGTTCGAGTTTGGTAGTTTTAGGGCGGATCGGATCATCACTTAATTCTTCATCCTCCAAAATATAAATATTTTCATCTTCTTCTACGATCTCAGCCTCTTCGGTTTCTTCTAAATCCTCTTCTTCAATAATATTTAATTTGTGTTTGTCTCGATGGAATTCGGCCCATGTTTTGTGAATCCATTTAATGTTTCGACTGATGATTAGCTTTCCGGTTTTCAGGTTCACAAAACGATATGTGCCCTTTGCATGATCGTCACAATATCCAGTAAACATACCGATTACTCCTTTATTTTCCAATTTACTTGGGTTATCGAGCTTCTTGATGATTGCAATTTCTCCAAAGGTGCGTAAATAATTAATCCAATTATATTGCTTCTTGTAGAATTTAAGGTATGGCGGATCTTCATGAAGTTTATTTGGCATGGCGTTTTCCAACATTGTTGCTGTTCTTGCGCACTCTGCCCACATTAATTTTCTTGATTTTCCAGTTAGTCCTGCATTATTGAGCATTGCTTTTGCCCTACCCAATAATGTAGGAAAAGCCCGCTCGACAGTGCCATTTTGCTGAGGTGTACCAGCAGATGTGAATTCAAACTTGATGTAGGAGAATTCACTTGAGTGAATCAGCACTTGTAGGTTCTTGTTTTCTCCACTATTATCAAGACGGATATTCTGTACAAAAGTTGCTTCATCACTTTATTTCTTCAAAAATTTCAGAATGGTAGTTGCCAAATCGGATTTTTGTTTAATGAAAAAACTCCATTTCATATCAGTGTACTCATCAATGATGAGTAACCAATTCTTGCAACCACTAATGCTTTCAGTCATCATGGGAGAAATATCTAAACAAATGCGTTCTCCAATCTTGGTGGCTTTGTTATAATTGATCTTGGGAATTGGAACTTGGCGGATCTTTGATAAATTGCAGTGCACACATGGTGTAAGAGTGCCAACTAAATTGACATTCATATGTTTTGCGGATTCACGAATTTTTGCTTCTCCTGGGTGGCCTAATAGTCGATGCAAATCATCAACATTCATAGTCTTGCGGTCTGTATTAGTAGCTGCATGTGCAGATTCGGTCTCAACTGATTCATTTGGCTTGATCTTGATGGTCATTGAATTTCCCTCGCCAGCATGAACTTGACGGTCAAAAATGATTTTCTTTGTGCCGTCCGATAAAATAAGCATTTGGCCTTCATTTGATAATGTAGACCCATTCTTCAATGCAGTAGTAATGCTTAGTAAATTGCACCATAGGTCAGGTACATATTTAACTTTGAGGCAAATTTTTGATTGTGTACCGTCGACTTGTTCAACAGTACCCTTGAAAGTTCCAGATTTGACAGCCTTTATCAAACTTCCATCTCCAAGTCTAATATCAACATTGATATCTTGAACATCGGTAACACCCTTAAGACTTTTCACCATATGCGAGGAGGCGCCACTATCGCCTATCCAAATTTCTTCACTCGAGATTTCTGCAGACGAACAAAATTCACACACCGCTAATATGTATTCATTGTCTTCTTCAATTTTCGGTAGGTTCGCACGTGCAACATTTACGTTTTCACCTTCACTCTTTTTCTTTTCATTATATAAACGCTTGCGACAATCGGAAATTTTGTGACCCCGTTTCTTGCAATAATTACATATACCATCGAAATAAGTACTTGAAGAGTTTCCTTGATGGCCATTATTCACAACATTATTTGCATGTTCGTTTCGGTAAGAATTTTGATTCGAATTATCATACCGCTTGATATAAGTATTATTTCCAGGCGTAAATTTACTTGTATTTGCATGGCAATCTGCTCCTTTATGGCCCCATTTACCGCACTTATTGCAACGCCCTTTATACTGTTTTGAGTATCCGAGAAGAGCACTTTCTTCTGGCTTCTTCTGTTCTTTAATTTTGAAAGTATTTAATCGATTATACTTTGCCCGAAGTCGATTCTTGACATCATTTATATCAAGATTACCTTTGTCCATATCGGTTTCCATCTGGTCCGCAATATTACTGTAAGTTGGTCCGATATTGTTGATAATATGGATCATTAAATCATCATCTGTAATTTCGTGCTTGAGAATCTTCAGTTTCTGTCGTAGCCGTTCTAACTCGGTAATCCAATCGTCTGGATCGCGGTTTCCGGTCATCTTAGAATTAGTGAATTTGGCTTTGAGGCTTACTTTATTTGCGGTAGTCGAAGGTTCGTGCTTGTTCTTGAGATTTTTCCATGCGAGATATGCATCTCCTTTGTCTAATTCTGTTGTTTTTGCTTCGGAAACGATACCAAAATTTACTTCGTCGTTGAAACTTAAGAGCAAATCGCTGTATGCTCGTTTATTGGCGATACGTAATTTCAACGCGTCTTTGTCTGTTGTGGGATCGGATTCATCGGGTGGTTTTGCTTGTCCGTTGAGGATTCGGTCATATCCTCTGTAATCAGCGCGGGCTAAAAATTGTTCCGACCAAATATGCCATTTGGTATCTTTGGTGAATTGCACAATCGAGATCCTTTTCTCGATGTCTGAAGTGCTCATGGTGTTCCTGTAGTGTCTTAAGGATCTTGGTTACTGGAAGTTCGATGTTGTCGGTGATTCTTGATGGTCTGGATGTTCTTGAGTTTCTGTTTTTCGTTCGTTTGAATAGCGTTTCAACCGAACGATAATTATCGTGTTAAAAGCTATCGAAATTCTCGACTTTGTACGAGATTATCTTGAGGTTCTGATGTTCGGAATTTCGTACTTTGTATTGCTATTAATTCTATAGATTCTATAGATTATCGTTATTGTTAAAGTTCTGTCTAGATTTGTTCATTCTACGATGTAGTAATCTGACTATTCTTCTTGTCGTTGTTTTCGTCTCTCTGTCATTGGTATTTCAAAACATCGTGAAACGGTACGTTTCTGTCTCCTCACAATTTGAGTTTGACTGACGTTGAATTTGTACCATAATGTACTTACCATTGTTGTGTACTGTATTACACTGTACCGACTTTATGTTATGTAATATTAAATTACAAAATACCAATTTATATATATGATCGCATATATATAATTTTAACAGTATGATGGTTTCATAATATTTATACCTAGTAGAGAGTGAGAATAACGGAGAAAAATGGATGACATCAGAGTATCTGCTTGTGTTGTAGAACTCTCGTTTTCCTCTCAGGTCCCGAGAATTCCGCAAAGGTTGTCAGTTACCATCCGATCTGCGAGAGGCTCAATT
>JANMZB010000393.1:0-14033 GCA_031382725.1 Sphingobacteriaceae bacterium
AAGAACGTTTACAATACTTTCTGCCGCGTCGGTTAAAATCGCGTTCGAGGAGGTAAGAAAATAAGCTGTAAACTTCCCCAGCATCAGTAAGAAACTGACAACCAAAGCGAATAGGATTATTTTTTTTTGTCTCTCCACGAATTGAGCGTTGCCGCCAAATTTACTACTATGGCAACGTAAAAATTCTTAATTAGGGATAAAGATTTTTTTTTACATCTCAATCTCTAAAGGCTTCATATATTTGCGCTTATGAGTACTTTATCAAACAGAATAAACAATCTTTCCGAGTCTGCAACCATTAAGATGGCTAAACTCGGAAGAGAATTAGCAGCAAAGGGCGTAGATGTTATCAGCTTAAGCCTTGGAGAAACCGATTTCTTTACTCCTGATTTTGTTAAAGATGCTGCCAAGAAGGCGATTGATGCGAATCATTCTTACTATACGCCGGTAGCAGGTATCCCAGATTTACGAAAAGCGATCGCTGCTAAGTTGAAGCGTGAAAACAATCTTGATTTTAACTTCGATCAAATTGTAGTTTCTACAGGCGCGAAGCAATCTTTAGCAAATGCTATTATGTGTCTGGTAAATCCGGGCGAAGAAGTAATTATTCCAACTCCTTACTGGGTTTCATATTCTGAGCTGGTAAAACTGGCCGAAGGTGAATCTGTATTTATTAACGCAACTATCGATACCGATTTTAAGATTACACCTGAAGAACTTGAAGCAGCCATTACTTCAAAAAGCAAGCTGTTTATGTTCTCTTCGCCAAACAATCCAACCGGAACGGTTTATACCCGTGAAGAATTAGCTGCCTTAGTTAAAGTATTTGAAAAATACCCAAATATCTACATCATTTCTGATGAGATTTACGAGCATATCAACTTTATTGGGGAGCATGTTTCAATAGCCGAGTTTGAAAGTGTAAAAGATCGTGTAATTATCATAAACGGTTTATCTAAAGCTTACGCTATGACCGGATGGCGCTTAGGTTTCTCTGCAAGTAATAAAGCTATTGCTGATGCTTGTGATAAGCTACAAAGTCAGGTAACTTCCGGAACATGTTCTATCACCCAACACGCTGGCGCAGCTGCTTACCAGGGAAGTTTAGACAGTGTGAAAGAAATGCAAAAAGTTTTCTTAAAACGTCGCGACTTAGTTTACAACTTATTAAAAGACATTGACGGCCTGAAAGTAAACGTTCCTGCGGGTGCTTTCTACTTTTTCCCTGATGTGCGTTCTTTCTTCGGTAAAACTGCTCCTGATGGAGCTACAATAGCGAACGGAGATGATCTGGCTTTATATCTTTTAAACACGGGTCATGTTGCTACCGTTAGCGGAGATTCGTTTGGAGATCCAAACGGTTTACGTATTTCTTACGCTGCCGCGGAAGATAAATTAATCGAAGCGATGTCGAGAATTAAATATGCCCTAGAACAGTTGAAGGATGCAAAAGCTGTTTCAGCAGTTTAATAATCTAACTATTTTAATCATTGGCGATGTCATGATGGACTCGTACCTCTGGGGAAGTGTAGAACGCATTTCTCCGGAGGCTCCGGTTCCGGTAGTTTCGGTGCGCAAAAAAGAAAACCGTCTGGGTGGTGCGGCAAATGTGGCACTTAATATTCAGGCTTTGGGTGCAAACCCAATAATTTGCGCGGTAATTGGGGATGATAAAGAAGGCGATGAATTTCTTACAATTCTCCAGAACAATAACCTTTCTACAAAAGGTATTCTTAAATTAAACACCCGTCCTACCACTGTCAAGACAAGAGTAATTGCACACCATCAGCAGATTGTAAGAATAGATGCAGAAGTTGATGATGAATTGCCTTTAGATGAATCACAAAAGTTAGTCGCGATCATTAAGCAAATTATTAATGATCAGAAAATAGATGCTATCGTATTTGAAGACTATGATAAAGGCGTAATCACTGAACATCTTATCAACGAGGTAGTAAAAACTGCAAATAGCAAAGGCATTATAACAGTTGTCGACCCCAAAAAACGCAACTTTCTTAGCTATAAAGGGGTTACCTTATTTAAACCAAATCTTAAAGAATTAAGAGAAGGCTTAAAGCTGGATATAGACTCGAAAAATCACCAGGAACTACAAAATGCTGTGCAAAGCCTGCAAGATCAGCTTAATGCAGATATGATAATGGTAACTCTTTCTGAGCAAGGCGTGTATATGCACTCTAAGAATGGTAAAAAAGTGATTCCTGCACATATCAGAAACATTGCCGATGTATCCGGAGCAGGAGACACCGTAATTGCTACTACTGTGGTATGTCTTGCTACGGGTTTAGATGAATTTTTAACAGCATCAATCGCTAATCTTGCGGGCGGACTAGTTTGTCAATCTGTAGGTGTAGTTCCTATTAATAAAATAGAATTATTAGAAGAAGTTAAATCTCTTCAGCTTTCCATTAAATAACCTCAATTCTCTCAGAGAATTAAATCTTAACTAAAAAGCGCTATTAGAATAATTAATCATTAAATTTGCGCCCTGAAATTTTTACACTTTTTATATGAAGTTATCCCAGTTCAAATTCAATTTACCAGAATCTTTAATTGCCCATAACCCTGCAGATCAGAGAGATGAGGCTCGTTTAATGGTACTCGACAAAAAAACCGGCGTCATTGAGCACAAAATTTTTAAAGACATTCTTGGTTATTTTGATGATAAGGATGTGATGATTTTAAATAATACTAAAGTTTTTCCGGCCCGTTTATATGGCAATAAAGAGAAAACTGGTGCAACTATTGAAGTATTTCTTCTTCGTGAGCTTAACAAAGATTTAAGGTTATGGGATGTGCTGGTTGATCCCGCACGTAAAATTCGCGTAGGCAATAAGCTTTACTTTGGTGATGATGATTTATTGGTTGCCGAAGTTGTCGATAATACCACTTCAAGAGGCCGTACAATTCGTTTCCTTTTCGATGGGTCAGAGGAAGAATTCCGCAGAAATATTGAAATATTGGGAGAAACCCCGCTTCCTAAATACATCAAACGCAAAGCAACAGCAGAAGATAAAGAACGCTATCAAACCATTTTTGCTAAGAATGAAGGCGCAGTAGCTGCCCCAACTGCTGGTTTACACTTTAGCAGAGAATTGATGAAACGCCTTGAACTTAAAGGAGTTGAATTTGCAGAGGTAACATTACATGTTGGACTTGGTACTTTCCGTTCGGTAGAAGTAGAAGATCTAACTAAACACAAAATGGATTCTGAGCAATACATTATTGACCAAAAGACTGCTGATATTGTTAACAGAGGAATAGAAAACAAACGCCGTATTTGTGCAGTTGGAACAACCAGCATGCGTGCTATAGAATCTGCAGTATCTGCAAACCACACTTTAAAGCAGGCTAACGACTGGACCAGTAAATTCATCTTCCCTCCTTACGAGTTTAGCATTGCGAATAGCATGATTACAAACTTCCATACACCCGAATCAACTTTATTGATGATGGTTAGTGCTTTTGGAGGTTATGAGTATGTGAAACATGCTTACGAAGTAGCAGTAAAAGAAAAATACCGCTTTTACAGCTATGGCGATGCGATGTTAATTATTTAATAGATTTGAGACATGAGATGTGAGATATGAGAATATACTTGTTGCAAAAGTGTAGACATCATATCTCATATTTGTTGCAAAATATATTAAGCATCATGTTCTCAAATCTCATATCTCACATCTCATATCTCCCTCCAAAGTGAAGTACTATGCAATAATAGTAGCAGGCGGAAACGGAAGCCGGATGAATTCTGAACTTCCAAAACAATTTCTTCCGTTAAATGGTAAGCCCATTTTAATGCATACTATTGAAGCATTCTACGACTCTGACGTTAAGCCCGAAATCATACTTGTATTAAGCCCTGAATATTATTCTTTGTGGTCTGAACTATGTGTTAAACATCAATTCGATATTCCCTGCCGGTTAGTTAATGCCGGGTCTGAACGGTTTCATTCAGTAAAAAACGGATTAGAGTTGGTTGATGAGGATTCGCTTACTGCAGTCCACGATGCCGTGAGGCCAATTGTTACCAATGAACTGATTACACGATGTTTTAAATTAGCACATACTAACACGGCTGTAATACCCGCCGTTACTAGTAAAGACTCAATCAGGATTAAATATGGTAAAGGAACCACGTCTTTGAAAAGGCAAGATATTTTACTCGTGCAAACACCGCAGACTTTCCAATCTGTGGTTCTGAAAAAAGCTTATAAACAAGAGTTTAAAGACCACTTTACAGATGATGCCTCGGTAGTAGAAGAAGCCGGCACAAAGATTTTTATAACCGAAGGCGACTATAAAAATATAAAGATTACCTATCCGGAAGATTTACTGATAGCAGAAATATTTCAAAAATAGGCATAAAAAAAATCCGGCCGAAGCCGGATTGATTATCTTAAACAATCTATCACTAAACTGCTCCGCGTATAACACGAAGCAATACCGCAATAATTGCAATTACTAATAAGATGTGGATGATACCGCCTGTAGCGTAACCTCCGAAAAAGCTCACAGCCCAGATTATGATCAGGACAACTGCGACTAGATAAAGTAAATTTCCCATAATATTATCTTTTAGGTTTGATTGATTTTATTAATTCAAATTCTACCTTAATAATATCAAACAGAGGAAATTTGTTTACACAAATTGAAATATTTTTATTTTCAGAGCGAAACTCTAAAGAAAAAACTGATTAATATTCGTCTTCATTAAAAAAGAAATCGTCCTTTGTGGGGTAATCAGGCCATATTTCTTCTATATTTTCGTACGGTTCGCCATCATCTTCCAGCGCCTGAAGATTTTCAATAACTTCTACCGGAGCACCGGAGCGGATACCATAATCAATTAATTCATCTTTGGTTGCAGGCCATGGTGCATCTTCAAGGTGTGATGCTAGTTCTAAAGTCCAGTACATATATTTTAAAGTTTTATGCTGTTTTTTTGTGGCAAAAGTATAATAATAATTATAAGAATTTTAAATATTTTTTTCAAAAATTAAAACCGCGGAATCCAGATATTTTCCTCAATTCCATCGTCGTAACATAATTTACGGGCTAAAACAAATAAATAGTCACTCAACCTGTTAAGGTAAACGATTACGCCCTCATCTACGAAACTTTCTTCAGAAAGTTGCACCGTAATTCGTTCAGCACGTCTGCAAATACATCTGGCTATATGGCAGCAAGATATTATTGATGATCCCCCGGGAAGTATAAAGTGTTTTAGCTCGGGCAAAACCTTAGACATGCTGTCCATTTCATCCTCCAGCAAAATAATATCCTCAGGTTTTAAATCAGGAACCTTCATCTTCGATTTTTCAGGATCGGATGCCAGTACCGAACCTATGGTAAATAACCTGTCTTGTACTTCTTTTAAGATTATTTTATGATTTTCAGCAACAGCTTGATCTCTTATCAAACCGATATATGAATTTAATTCGTCTATAGTTCCATAGCTTTCTATCCTAAGATGATACTTCGGAACGCGTGTTCCTCCAATTAAAGATGTATATCCCTTATCGCCGGTTTTGGTGTAAATTTTCATGATTAAATGATAAAGTAAATAAAACGCTTATAATAACTGCGATTGTTGAAAAATGAATAGATGTTAATATTTATAATAGATTTAGTAAATTTACTAGAAAATAAAACTATGGATACTCAGCACGTCTATACTGTAAAAGAAGTTTTAGAGATAGCCTTAACTTTAAAGCCTGAAGACAGGCAAATTGTTAAGGAAGAAATTCAAAAATCGCTATTTGATGAAAAAGAAATACTTGATAAAATTTCAACTTTTCATGAAAAATATAACGCAACTTATAGAGCATTATCCTGATGCGTTTGCTTTCTAAGCAGGAAATTCTATTTCTCAATAAAAACAATATTTCACGATTCGGAGGGAACTTTGTACCTCCTAATAATTTGTTACATGAGAGCGCTTTAGACTATTTGGTTGAAATTGTTGATGCCAATCTTTTTGGTAACCCTTTATACCCGGAAGTTTACCATAAAGCGGGGGTATATCTTTTTAATATCAATTCTAATCATGTTTTCACGGATGGAAATAAACGCACAGGACTTGATGCATGTTTATTATTCCTTGATTTCAATGGCTACCAGCTCAACCAAAAAGTAAACGATACCATTCTTACCGATTTCATCCTATCAGTAGCTTCCGGCAATCACACATTAGAGAGTGTACAAGAATGGATCAAAAATAACTCTGTTAAAAAGTAGTTACCCCTTATCAATCACTTTCGCTACCTGAAAGTACATTCCATCTTGATGGGGAGCATTTTTCAAAGATTGTTGAGGCGTAATTTCTCGACGAACTTCATCTTCTCTGAAAACATTCACCTCATCCGTTAGATAGATGAGGGGCTCTACCGAACTGGTATCCAATTCGTTAAGCTTTTCCATAAAATGAAGAATATTATTCATGTCTTTTAATAACGAACCCTGGTCTTCTTCCTTAACTTCCAGTCTGGCTAAATGAGCCATTTTCGCAATTGTTTCGTTATCGATGTTCATTAATTCAGCCCTGAATGAATAATATTATATATTTTTTCCTTTAATGCCTCTGCGTCATCTAAAGTCAATTCTTTAGTTTCAACAGGTGGGTGAATGCAAATATCGCAAATTCCCGGTCTTGTTCCATATTTAGAACCATCGTCCCACATTTTCTTCCAATTATCGGGCATAGAAATCGGAATGATGGGAACTTTTTGTTCTATAGCTAATCTGAAAGGTCCATTTTTAAACTCATGCAGTATCGGAGGATACTCCTCTCCTATTTTTCCTTCCGGGAAAATCATCAGGCTCATCCCACTTTTTAAATACTCCTCTCCTTTTTTAAAGGCTTTAAAAGCCGAAATCTTACTATCTCGATTTAAAGGTATATCAATGGTTTTGAAGAAGATTTTCAAAACTGGGTTATCTAATAATTCATCCTTACCCAAAAAAGCAAAATTAGATTTTACAGCTATCGTTATCGCAGGAATATCCAGATTAGATGTATGATTCGCGCATATGATATAGGTTTTTGACCAATCTATGGGAACACTTATCTTATATCTAAAAAAGAAACCAGCGAACCAGGAACTTATATATGAATAAAATCTGCGGATATGGTTCAATGTTTTGAATCTGGATTTTTTCCGGGAGAAGTAATACAACAGCGGATAAAGCAATGCAAAAAAGAGAACTACGATAGCCAGGTATAAAACCCTGTGCAACTGCTTCATTGGAAAAGATGTGAGATGTGAGACATTAGATTTGTGATCCTGTATAGCTTCATATCGTTTTATGATGCTTCATGATGGTTTCAGCATCAGCTTCATTCACTCAAAAATATAAAAATTACTTACTTTCGCACCGTATGGAAACTGTTGTTAGCGGAATAAGAAGTACCGGAAAATTACACTTGGGTAATTATTACGGGGCTGTTCAGAACTTTGTTAAAATGCAGCATGAGTATAATTGCTATTTTTTTATTGCTGATTACCATTCGTTAACCACACATCCTACTCCTGAGAATCTCCACCAGAACGTAAAACAAGTTTTAGTGGAATACCTGGCCGCGGGTATCGACCCTGAGAAAGCCACTATTTACGTTCAATCTGATATACCCGCCATTTCGGAGCTATATCTTTATCTAAACATGAACGCTTACCTGGGGGAGCTTGAAAGAAGCACCTCTTTTAAGGATAAGGTAAGAGCTCATCCGGAAAATGTCAATGCAGGTTTATTAACCTATCCCGTGTTAATGGCTGCTGATATTTTGATTCATAAAGCCACTAAAATCCCGGTAGGAAAAGACCAGGAGCAGCATTTAGAAATGGCCCGAACATTTGGAAACAGGTTTAACCGGATGTATAAAACCGAATATTTTCCTGAGCCATATGCTTTTAACTTTTCTGATAAATTAGTTAAGATTCCGGGATTAGACGGAAGGGGTAAAATGGGAAAGTCGGAAGGTGAAGCAAATGCTGTTTTCTTATCTGATAGCCCGGAAATTATTCGCAAAAAAGTTATGCGTGCCGTTACCGACAGCGGGCCAACAGAAACAAATTCTGCAAAGCCCGAAGCGATTCAAAATTTATTCGATTTAATGAAAGTGGTGTCGAAATCTGACACATACACTCATTTTGAAGATCTCTATAATAGCTGTCAAATTAGATATGGCGATTTGAAAAAACAGCTTGCCGAGGATATGATTATTGCAACCGAACCGGTACGGGAAAAAATCAATGAGCTTGCTGCTAATACAACTTACCTTCGGGAAGTTTCCCGTTATGGTGCCGACAAAGCAAACACCAGTGCTTTAAAAACTATTAAAGAGGTGCGTGAACTAATTGGGTTCAAAACCTTCTAGTAGCTTTTCTAAGTTTGATTTATAAATTTAAATTATATTTATAGGATGCACATTGCCATTGTAGGAAACATCGGAGCGGGAAAAACAACGCTTACAGAATTATTATCAAAACACCTGGCATGGGAACCACAATATGAAGCCGTTGATAATAACCCCTACCTTGAAGATTTCTATAATGACATGAAGCGCTGGAGCTTTAATCTCCAGATCTACTTCCTTAACAGCCGTTTTCATCAGATCAGGGAAATTCAAAAGGCTGCACATAACATTGTTCAGGATCGTACCATTTATGAAGATGCCTATATTTTCGCGGAAAACCTTCACGATATGGGACTGATGACATCAAGGGATTACGAGAATTATCGTTCGATCTTTGATAGCATGATTGCCTTTATAAAACCCCCTGACGTGCTTATTTACCTCAAAGCATCTGTTCCCACCCTGGTTAATAATATTCAACGCAGAGGGCGGGAATATGAGGCAGGCATTCGTTTAGACTATTTATCTAAATTGAATGATAAATATCAAAAATGGATTAACGGTTATGATGAAGGTAAACTCCTCGTTTTGGATAAAGACAAATTAGATTTTGCGAATAATCCTGATGATCTGGGTGAGATTATCGAAAAGGTACAACGCGAAATAAACGGACTATTTTAATTATGATGTAAAGGTATTTACGGGCAGCGTAAGGGATAGCAGCGAAAAGCCCACAGCCATGAGGCACGAATGGCGAGGACTTGAAGCGAATAGCCCTACCCGCAGGGATACGCCCAAAAAACAATCAATCTGCTCCTATACAAACATTCCAGCAGATTTGTATTAAAGTTTACCGGAATTTAATAAATTAAATTTCAACTTAACTCCTTAACTTATCTGTCTCAACGAATTTTCATGACCATTCTAGGAATAATACCCGCCCGTTATGCATCAACCAGGTTTCCCGGCAAACCACTGATCGACATCAATGGCAAAACCATGATCCAAAGGGTGTACGAACAGGCGAAATTATCTGATAGATTAAGCGAGGTTGTAGTTGCAACCGATGATGAACGAATCTTAAATCACGTTATTTCATTTGGTGGGAAAGCCATGCTCACATCAGACAAACATCAAAGCGGTACCGACCGGTGTGCGGAAGTAGCTGAAGCGTTTCCTGAGTTTGACATCTTTATCAATATACAAGGTGACGAACCATTTATTGATCCAAAGCAAATAGATTTGCTGTGCTCCTGCTTCGAAAATGATACGACTGAGCTGGCAACGCTTGTAAAAGAAATTCAAACTGAAGAAGAATTAAATAATCACAATTCACCAAAAGTGATTTTAAATAAAGATTCCGAAGCAATCTATTTCAGCAGAGCTGTGATTCCTTTCCTTCGTAATACAGACCCATCAGATTGGATAAATGCACATACCTTTTATAAACACATTGGCATTTATGGCTACCGAAAAGGTGTGTTGAAAGCAATAACTCAGTTGGAAGTTTCCAATTTGGAAAAAGCCGAAGCTCTCGAACAGCTTCGCTGGATTGAAAACGGTTACAAAATAAAAGTAGCAATAACTAATATCGAAACCCAGGCTATTGACACTCCTGAAGATTTGGATAAAATCCTATCAGATTTTCAGAACAAAAATCAATAAAATGAAAAAGGGCCTTATTGAAGTGACCCTTTTAAATATTTTCACGATTACATTATCGTTTCATAAATGCTAATAACCTATTCTGATTATAGAATAAGAATCAAAATCAAGATGATGATAATGATAGCACCTACCGAAAGGTATACTCCGCCACCTGAGATAGCATTAGCTTGTTGCTTCATTTCACGAAGTTCAGTTCTTAATTCTTTTCTTTCCTGACGTGTTAAATCAGATTTATCCATCGATCTGATCTCCTCAACTCTTCTTTGAATTTCTTGAACCTGAGCTTGTTGTTGTTCAGTTAGTTGTTTGGCTGGTTCCTTTGCGGCAGCTGTGGAAATGTTTACTGATAAACTCAGCATGATAGCCGCAGTAAGAGTATAAATTAATTTTTTCATGTTACTAAAATTTAAGTTAATTACTCGGTTAACATTATTTGAGGCAAAGTGTTTCGATTGTTTTTGAGCGATGAAATCAAAGATTTTTATTAAGCGCTTCAATTTTATGAAAGAATTTATCTTTGGTCATGGAAAAACAACTACTGCTCATTCAATGTAAAGATGAAGTAGGCCTGGTAGCATTGATAACCAAAGTGTTAGCCAATCATGGTTTAAATATTACGGCCATGCGCGAATTTGTGGATGAGTCTGCAAACCGCTTTTTTGCCCGTATAGAATTTATTGGTGAGCTACAGGATGAAGGAAAACTTTATTCGGAATTGATAAGTGGCTTGCCTGTTCAAGCAGAAGTCAACATTAATCCAAAAGCCGAAAAGCGAATTGCTGTACTGGTTACAAAAGAATACCACTGCCTTGGAGATACATTGGTAAGACATTTTTTTAAGACGCTTGGTGCACAGGTTTGCTGCGTTGTAGGAAATTATGATCTACTGGAGTCGTTCACTAAACGATTCGATATTCCATTCCACTATATATCTCACGAAAACAAATCTAAAGTTGAGTTTGAAGCAGAGCTAACAAAGGCATTAGAGCAGTATGACATAGATTATATTGTGCTGGCAAAGTTTATGAGAATTTTATCACCAGCGTTTGTTGAACGATTTTCTAATAAGATCATTAATATCCATCATTCATTTCTGCCTGCTTTTATCGGAGCGAGTCCATACAAACAAGCTTTTGAAAGAGGCGTAAAACTCATTGGTGCTACAGCTCATTTTGTTACCAACGATTTAGACCAGGGCCCAATCATCGTACAAAAGACGATACCTGTTAATCACACTTTTGGCCCTCCGGAAATGGTAATTGCTGGCAAGGAGATTGAGAAATCGGTTTTAAGTCAGGCTATGCAACTGGTTTTTCAAGACAGGGTTTTCATCTCTGGTAACAGAACTATTATTTTTGAGTAATCCTTTTAAAACTTTCTCTTTACTGATGTTTTATTGATATAGCATAACAATAAAACTATGGAAACCGAGAAAGAGATAATCCCCGAAAACACCAAAGGAGCGCAAACCGACACATCGTATACGCAAGAGTACGAAACCTTTAAGGACGCTGTTGCAGCCTACCAAGCCAGTACACAAAGATTATTAAACATAACCGAGTGGCATAGCTATGCGGGAACAGGGACTGCTGAATTCCAGCTTACAGACAAAAATGGGAAGGAAGTAAATCGTCTGGCAGAAGAGGGCGATCATTTTCAAATCGACATTCCGGGTCCGGGCTCAAAATCGGGCGATGGCTACGATTGGGTGCAGATTGAATCTATCACAAGTGAGACTGAGAATAACACCGAATTTACCGCTATCAAGGTAAGGCCTGCTACAAGCCCCCAAAATTCTAAACAAGACATTGCTCATTTCTTTAACGATGATGCAAGCAGTACTTTTCTGGTTAAACGCGAAGGGAAAACCCTAAGTGCAGAAGTACACGGGAGAAATGAACATGCAAATACCGAGACTGAAAGCCTGATTGATAAAACCAGAAATGTAATAGTAGCCGCCGGGGCGATGATTGGGCTATCGGATGTGCAATGGAAATCATTGGTAAAAGGTTTAATAAAGAGTTAAGTTTGATTTTGAGGATCTCATTTTGGGTATCTATTCTAAACTAGCTTAATTTAAAATATATTTGCCGCCCGATACAATCATAACAAATGGCAAAAACTTTATCCAAAATCCCTTTTATATTCTTAATCCTCGTTTTAGGCTTATGTTTTTTATTCCCTTCGGTTCCAAAATCTAACCATACTTACAACGATATTAACTCGACCGATACGGCCTGGATGCTTACCGCAACCGCCCTGGTTTTTATCATGACTCCCGGACTGGCATTTTTTTATGGTGGAATGGTCAATAAAAAAAATGTGATATCTACCATGTTACAGAGTTTCATTTGCCTGGCTATTATTACAGTCATTTGGTTTGTGTTCGGTTTTAGTTTAGTGTTTGGTTCAAGCACAGCTGGTATCATTGGCAATCCAACCGATTTTTTCATGATGGGAGGAGTAATCGACGGTCCACCCTGGAAGTTAGCTCCAACCATCCCATTCATTCTTTTCGCCATGTATCAGCTCAAATTCGCAATCATCACCCCCGCTTTGATCACAGGAGCGTTTGCTGAAAGAATCCGCTTTATATCTTATGTGCTTTTCATCTGCCTCTTTTTTGTATTTATATATTCTCCCCTTGCACACGCCACATGGCATCCGGATGGTGTTTTGGCCAAATTGGGAGTTCTTGATTTTGCCGGAGGAACAGTTGTTCACATGTCAGCAGGCTGGGCGGCTTTAGCATCTGCCCTGTATTTAAAACGTCGAAGCGAACCAAACCACAATCCTGCCAGAATAACATACGTTTTGTTAGGAACAGGTTTGCTCTGGTTCGGATGGTTTGGATTTAATGCCGGCTCGGCATTTGGTTCGGGAAGAGTTTCGGTAATCGCTTTAAGTACTACTATGGCGGCGTCATCTGCAGCAGCATTAACATGGATATTTTTTGATGCCTTTAAAGGCCGTAAACCTTCAGCTATGGGAACCTGTATTGGCGCAGTAGTTGGCCTCGTTGCTATTACTCCTGCTGCGGGCTTCGTGACCATTCCACATTCACTAGTTATCGGGATGGTAGCATCGCTGGTAAGCAACCTTGTAGTGGAGTGGCGCACCAGAACATCAAGAGACGACACGTTAGATGTATTCCCCTGCCATGGTGTTGGCGGAATGGTTGGAATGCTGTTAACCGGTATTTTTGCATCTAAAGCCATAAATCCTGATGTTGTAACCGTTAACGGGTTAATATTTGGCGAAACCCGATTATTTATCGTTCAAACAATTGCATTAGTATGCGTTTCAATATTTGCCTTTTTTGGTTCGTGGTTGTTATTAAAAATAACAGATATGATATCACCTTTAAGAGTATCAGAAGACGATGAACGAATTGGTTTGGATATGAGCCAGCATGGCGAAAAGTTGTGATAAAACTTGACGAAAACCATCATGAGCATAGTAAAACACAGAGATGAACTTACAGGTTCTCACATCTAGTGTCTCAAATCTCATATCTTTTTAAAGGAAAAGGTGCTGGCCTACTTCTATGTTCTGCAAGCCCTGCTGTTTGCTTCAAGTCCTCACCCCGTCGCGCTGAGGCCAATGCTTCGTTCCGGGCTGTCCGCGGCCATCAGGTTTAGATGGGAAAGCAGGAGGCTCTTGGGCTAGTTTTTAGCTAAAGTAGTTAATCTCAAACCTTTCTTCAAACGGGGACGTTTCAGGCTTTTTCGAAACGTCAAAATTCTGTTCGATAATTTATAATTTATATATTCGAAAAATTGTGCTACTTATGGCCGTTATCTCTCTATAATTGGGTGTATTACGGAAGTTTTATGGCATATATATATAAGTTATATGCGATTTTAAAAACCGCCGCCTACTAACAACCTATTGACAAGTCGCATTAATATTTCACTTTAGTGAAACTTTCTCTATCTTTGTATGTGACCCAAAAGAAGAGATACAGAACCATTATTTTTTATAAGAGCTA
>JANMZB010000395.1:0-1490 GCA_031382725.1 Sphingobacteriaceae bacterium
AATCATAATTTAATTGGCAATCGTTCTTTTCTTCGTCCAATGTATCTAATTGTGTATAATTGATATTTTGGTTCATTAAACGTAATTTTTTGTGGTCTGATCCAGCTTCCTTTTCTTGTGTATTAACAGATAATACTGACACTGATAAATTATCGTAACATGGTGGATTGTTCATTTGACGTGAGTATTTTATGTTGTTTTGGGGAATAACTCTTTGTGGATAGATTGAATTGTTTCTAGATACTTCATGTATAGTGTTAGTGTTGTATTGTATTTGGTAACCGATTTGAGTGCCGATAATCTGCGGATTAACTGTATTAGGTTTTGCTAATGCGTGCAGCTGCAATGATTGGTGATTAGTATTGGTACATGTGGTATGAGCTAGATGTCGGCGTAGATTCTTTACGTATTTTCCACATCCATGACATTTTTGTTGTCCATGTGTTGATGCTTTTGGACGTCCCATTGTTTGGATTATCCGAATATTGTGATTCCGAATTTGGAAATTTGGGAATTTGCTATATTACATAATTATTGCATATTTAAAATATACAAATATGTACTTTACCAAATTGCTGATTATTTCCCTCACATATTAAGTGAATTAGAATCCACAATCTAATAAGTGTTTAAATAATATATCCCGCTTAATATATTTGGAAAATGAAGCAAGCAAGGTTAATAGATACATTAACTATTACAAAAAGAAGAACCAGATTGTGTAAATAATATAAATCCATAACATGGATTGCGTGTGGATATTTTATTTTGTAATATTAATTTTTTAGAAGTAATAAAATTGCGTGGAAATAGAAATATGAAATTTTTAATCCAAGTACATAATATATTACTTATATGATGTAGATACTGCTATTATGGCTTACTATTTTTCAGTAATTAATTTCCGTTGGTTCATATATTGCAAAAATTGATGATTTGAAAAATCATTTTTTGTAAGATTAGAACAGTCCTTCAATTTTTTCCATACCGATTGAATGATATTGGCACTAATCATATTGTAGTTGATAAATCAACGATAAAATATTAAAATGAAAAATACTAGAAGTAAAGATAAGAGCTGCAGTGCTGCTATAAGGAAGCGTAGTAATGCATTGTTATGTAATGTTACAACTAACAATGTCATTCGTGATGTGCCAAGAAAAAGAATAGCTAATACAACAACAGCGTCAGTTTTGTTAAACAAGGAGAATAACGATGTACATGTATCGAATGTCGAGGTGCAAGAAGAAATTGATGGGCGGCTTAATGGATTGGCTAACGTTGCTATTTCGGACAAGATAACATTATATGATGATGTTTATCATGAGTGTGTTAATCCATCAGAGAATGGTAATGCAAGTAGTGATGACGAAACAGTTGATAATTTTGCTGATAACGTTGATAAATATAAGGAATCATGTGTAAAAATGATGGTAAACGATTGTGAAGACATGTCAGCAGATAGCAGTACTGTGGTAGAGCAGGTATTC
>JANMZB010000414.1:0-16403 GCA_031382725.1 Sphingobacteriaceae bacterium
GAGAGAGAATTGAACAGAGTCATTCAAAGAATTAAAGAAGCAATAAGTGAACTCAAAGGATTAAACCCAGCAAAACTTGACGACACAACTATACTTTATTCTTACTTAGACTCAGTTTCTCCAGAGCTTTTAAAAAATACATGGGTTTATCCCCGGAACAATATAAGTTAACAGCTAAAAAAGGGCATTAGAGATATTCTGATTCCACGAAACCCAATCGACGGAACGGGACATCGAACCGCAAAAGCCAACTCTGAAATGGGACTTATCTACTTATTTAACAAACAGTTAGAACACAAAAATACCGGAGTAAAATCGAAAAATTCGATTTTACTCCGGTATGGTACCCAGCGCCGGAGTCGAACCGGCACGGTTTCCCACAGGTGTTTGAGACCAGCGCGTCTACCAATTCCGCCAGCTGGGCATTGCTATATTAGCGGGTTGCAAACTTATTCAAACTCTCGCGAATTCGCAACAGATATTTTTGTCTATAATAGATATCCTTGATTTTCAGGAGAAGAGTTTCTTTTTCAGCTTCTTCATCTGTATCAAAGGCGGCAGTAAGTTTGTCTAAATCCGATTTTAAGTTTAATTCAATTTCAGAAATCTGCTTAGAAGTATTGCCTAGAACAGTCTGATCTGCATCAAACTCAAGTTCCATCAACGCTTCATTAACCTCCATCATTTCCATCAAAAATTCCTGCGGAAGCTGATACTTCTCTCCTTCCAGCGCATGTCCGTTTAAGTGGAGGAGATACTCGAGCCGCTTTTGCGGAATTGATAAAACCTGATAAGCTTTGTTATTTATCGTTGAAAGCTCCAGAATTTCCTGCTGCTTTTCTTCAGGATCATTTATATAAAAATCAGGATGATATGTTTTGCTGAACTCGTAGAATTTGCGTTTTACCAGACTTTCATCAATGTTAAAAGATTCCGGAATGGCGTAAAACTCAAAATAATTCATCCTACTTGATTACGTATTTCAGGATATCGTTTCCTAAAACAAATACCATTAAGGCAACCAAAATCACAAAACCAACTATTTGGGCTTTTTCCATAAACTTATCGCCAAGAGGTTTTCCTTTAATCATTTCGATAATTAAGAAAACAGCATGACCACCATCCAGCGCCGGTATAGGTAATAAATTCATCAATGCAAGAGCCATAGAAAGCACTCCTACAAGTCCCCAAAATTTAATCCAGTTCACTTCTGCTCCAAACATATTGGCAATACCCACAGGGCCTGCAAATGCTTTGTTGGCTTTAACCTGACCGGTTACAACTTTGCCAATACCTTTCGCATTGTCAGTAAATGTACCAATAGCTCTGGAGGCACCAACAGGTAATGATTGGAAGAAACCATAACTTTTTGTTTCCTGAGGTATTTGTGAAAGATCTGGTAAAAATCCGATTTGACCAGCCGTATCTACAAGAGTGTTTAATCTAACAGTATCGGTTGTGCGTAGTATATTTAATAAAACTTGCTTGTTTTTGTTGGCTTCCAATTCATGTCGAACTTCGTCCAAAAATTGCACCGGTTTATCGTTAACACCGATTATAATGTCGCCAACTTTAAGACCAGCCTTTTTAGCATTCATATCAGGATAAACCTCTCCTATATTAGCTTTAACTCTAGGGCTTACAAATTCTTTAATTCCATAATCAGAAACCTTGTCAAGAACATTCCCTGGCACCTTCACTTGAACTGTTTGGTTATTTCGTAGAACAGTTAGTTCACTATTACCCAATAAAACTTTCGAGCTGGCTATTTCTTCGTAGTGTTCAATCTTGTGACCATTTACCTCAAGTATCTTATCACCGTTCTGAAGTCCAATTTCCTTTCCAATTTTTCCAGGTGCTATCCCGTAAGGTAATTTATCATTAGGTATATAAGTTTCCCCGTATTTGAAAGTCAGTATCCAGAAAATAAATATCCCAAGAATGACGTTTACCGTAACCCCGCCAAGCATCACAATCAAGCGCTGCCAGGCTGGTTTAGATCGAAACTCCCAAGGCTGAGGCGGTCCGGCCAGTTGCTCGGTATCCATCGATTCATCAATCATACCTGCAATCTTTACATAACCGCCTAAAGGAAGCCAGCCAATACCGTATTCGCATCCCTTATAAGTGAAACTGAATAATTTAAAGCCCCATGCATCGAAGAAAAGGTAGAATTTTTCGACTTTGATACCGAAAGCACGCGCTGCCCAAAAATGGCCTAACTCGTGTAAAATAATAAGTATAGATAATCCCAGCAGAAGCTGGCCAGCCATAACAAGTCCGTCCATTCGTATTAATATTTTATTTTAAGATTGATTTTTCAATATGTTGTTACTAATTCTTCCGCCAAAATGCGGGTTTCCTGATCTGTTTGAATAAAGTCGTGCAAAGATGGCTTTTTTAAATAAGACATTTTATCCATGCACTTCTCAATCACATCACTCATCTGTAAAAATCCAATGCGGTCTTTCAAAAACTCAGCCACAACAACTTCGTTGGCGGCATTGACCACGCATGGCATGTTTCCGCCTTTTTCCATGGCCAAAAAAGCCAGTGCAAGATTTCTAAAGGTATTTTTGTCAGGTTGTTCGAATGTTAATTGCGGATAGCTCAAAAAGTCGAAACGGGGAAAATTATTATTTATTCTTTTAGGATAAGCCAGGGCATATTGAATAGGCAGCTTCATATCCGGCAGTCCCATTTGGGCTTTCATAGAACCATCCGTAAACTGAACAATCGAATGAATAATCGATTGCGGGTGAACGATCACGTTGATTTGCGATGCCTCTAAACCAAATAACCATTTAGCTTCAATCACTTCCAATCCTTTGTTCATCAAAGTGGCCGAATCGATGGTGATTTTAGCACCCATAACCCAGTTTGGATGTTTTAAGGCTTCATTCTTACTTACTTTAGAAAGGAAGTCAATATCTTTTCCTCTAAAGGGACCACCTGATGCGGTCAGGTAAATTTTTTCAATCGGATTTTGCTCTTCTCCTGCAAGGCACTGAAAAATGGCCGAATGTTCAGAATCGACCGGGAGAATTTTTACACCATACTGTTTTGCCAGTTGCGTAACCAATTCGCCGGCTACTACCAATGTTTCTTTGTTAGCCAGAGCGATATCCTTTCCGGCTTCAATAGCGGCAATAGTAGGCTGCAGACCGGAAAACCCAACTAAAGCTGTAAGTACAATATGCGTTTCAGGAAGTTGTGCCGCCTCAATAAGTGCGGCTTCACCGGATAATACTTTAATTTCTGTATGAGATAATGCCGATTTTACCTCCTGATATTTATCAGTATTTACTACCACAACCATTTGTGGCAAAAACTCAAGTGCCTGCTCAATAAGTAAAGGAGCATTGTGATTTACCGTTAGCACAGAAACCTTAAAAAGTTCCGGATTTTCCCTGATCACCTCAAGTGCTTGTGTTCCAATACTGCCTGAAGAGCCAAAAATGGCAATGTTTTTAATCAATTTATAGGATTATTTATTTAAATTGCATTAGCTGAAAACGATAGTATAATTATTATTCCGCTCATAGCCGCGGAGAGGCCTAGTCCTTTTGGCTTGGCCCAAAAGGACCAAAAACCCAAGCACAGAACGAAGCTTCCACCGCACCAGGCAAGCTCCCGGCCCGCCGTTCTGCGCAACCCTAGCACCCTCCGTTTAATTGCACGTGTATCGCTTGCGTAAACGTTTTCCTGACATTTGTAAAAGGTGATTGAAAAAAAGCAAAAAATCAATATTAATTTTTCAAGCACCCAATTGCGAACTAAATACATAATCCTATCAATTTAAAAATTTGGAAGTATTCACTGCCTCTAATCTGCTATCACAAAAGCACTTAATGAATCCGCTATCTTCCTGTCGTTTGATAATCTTGGCACCTTATTTTGTCCGCCTAATTTTCCTTCGGCCTTCATGTATTCTCTAAAAGCATCTGCTTTTAAACTACGTAACTTTAAGGGTTGAAGGATGTTTCCTTTGATTAAATCGAAATAATAAATATTTTTCATTTGAAGCACCTCGTCAACCTTCAACCGAAAGGCATCCAGATCAACCGGAGGTTTGGAAAATTCTATAAACCATTCGTGGTAAGGCAATTCATTATTAATCGAATTAACCTGCGGGGCAACGGTAAATTCGGTTATCTCCACATTTTCCTCAGCAGCTACAGTCAACAACGAATGTTCAACTTCTTCGCCAATTACATGTTCGCCAAATGCGGATATATAATGCTTTATGCGGCCCGTTACAAGAATTTTATAAGGATTCTTCGAGACAAATTTGATAGTATCACCAATACTGTAGCCCCATAAGCCAGCACTGGTATTTAAAATCAGGGCATAGTTTTTATCTAATTCTACTTCCGATAATTGAAGACGAGTTGGATTCTCATTAAAATATTCTTCAGTTGGAATAAACTCATAAAACATCCCTGAATCAGCCAGCAGAAGCAAGCTTTTATCCGATTGCGAATCCTGATAAGCTATAAAACCTTCGGAAGCGGGATACGTTTCAATGGAGTCAATTTTCCTGCCGATGAGCTCTTCCATTTTCGCCCGGTAGGGCTCAAAATTTACGCCTCCGTAAACAAAGAGACTAAAGTTTTTAAAAATGTCTTTTATCTTTTTCCCACCCGACTTGGATGAAAGCTTATCAAAATACATTTGAACCCAGGGCGGTATTCCGGATATAAGGCGCATATCCTCATTGTAGGTTTCCTCCACAATGGCATCTACCTTTTGCTCCCAATCATCAATGCAATTGGTTTTATAAGACGGTAATCGGTTCTTTTGAAGATAGGCCGGCACCAAATGGGCAACGATGCCAGACAAGCGTCCGGTTTTTATTCCGGCATGTTCCTTCATAACCGGACTACCCTGTAGAAAGATCATCTTCCCGTCAACAAAATCTGTTTTACCGGTTTCGTGTATATAAGCTAAAAGCGCATTTCTTGCGGCTTTAATATGTTGAGGGATAGATTCTTTAGAGATTGGAATATATTTTACTCCAGAGGTAGTTCCTGAAGTTTTAGCAAAATAGGCAGGTTTTCCGGGCCAAAGGATATCGGGTTCGCCTTCTACCACACGTTCGATATAAGGCTTTAAATCTTCATAATCCCGAACAGGAACCCGCTTTTTAAAATCTTCGTAGGTCTTAATTTGAGAGAAATGATGATCTTTCCCGAAAACGGTTGAGCTCGCCTTTTTGATTAGATTTTTGAAAACCTTTTGTTGGGCTTCAGGTGCATTTTTTTTCCATTTATCAGCCTTCCATACAACAAGAGCGGCAAAGGGCTTGCTTAATGCTGCTTTGATTCCCATCCTTTAGATAATATTATCCATTACATCAGGATCCTGATCGCCGGTATACTCACTCATCATGCCGCGGTAGGCGATAGCTAATGCAACACTGGATAATGGTATCACTAAAAATGAATTAATAAAAAGCACTAAAAAGCTAAATGCTAAATGACCCTCATCTTCAAGAAAAAGATATAGACTATGAAATATCGCAAAAAACGATAAGAGTAATAATAGCTTAGTGAAATTTCCTCTTGTAATAGCAAGACTTAATCGTAAAGCTCTTAAAGGCTGTACTTGTCTGTCTATTATAAAAAATGGGAAAAATGATATTCGGATAGAAACCATAAAAATTATTAATGAGGTAACTGAATACCCAATTTTAACAACTTTCTCCACTTCTACGCCGAAATATATTACAGGAAATGCTACAGCGAATACAGCTGTCAGAATACCTAAGCAACAAATCAAAAAGAAAAATGATCCCAAAAAAAAGTCTAAAACTTCCTTAGTTGTTGGAGTAGCCTTTATAAAAGAAACCTCATTCTCCTCTTTATCTAAGGCATGAAATATGTATTTGATAATAGTTAATTGACAACCAAGATAACTTGAAGCAATAAGTATTAAAAAGAATATTCTTATAAGATATGGTACTCCGCTAAATGTCGAAGATAATATAGTGGAAAGTGTAGGAATCAAAAAAGCAGAACACATAAACCTACTATAGAAAAGTAGTATTTACGCAATACTATCCTGGCAGATTGTATTACATCATTTACAGCAAATGTACTTTCCTTAAGAAAATCGATCATGAACGTTTTAAAATTACCCTTTTAATAAAATCTTGCATAAATCCCAGGCCATAAGCACTTAGCTGGATAACGGCTGCAAATATGCTCAAAAATGCAACATTTACAGATTTGTTTACACTTAGTGAATGAAAAAATATCAACACCAAATATAGCACAAGAAAGAAATTCGCAATCACCAGAATTGGGTGCTGAAAAATATTAGAAAGGATAGTAATTATTAAGAACAGCGTGAACACTGCCGGAAAAAAATGCACCAATTTTAACTCGGAAGGAAAGAATTTATATACGTTGATACGAGCCCTGCCGAAAAAATGGATTTGCTTATAAAACTGCATTAAACTGGTTCGGCGCTTATGATAAACTATGGCATCGGGAATTAATCCAATCTTAAATCCCAGGCTATGTATGCGGATGCTGAACTCAATATCTTCACCTAAACGGGTTAAAATAAAACCACCGCTTTTTTCCCAGACTTTTCTTGAAATACCCATATTAAAGCTTCGCGGATGAAACATGCCTCCCAAATTCTTTTTGTTACCACGAATACCGCCTGTAGTAAATGGCGAGGTCATGGAATAACTAATGGCTTTTTGTATCGGAGAAAAAGAGTGATGAGCAGCATCCGGGCCACCGTAGGCATCTAACTGATGTTCGAGAATATGGTTGTTAACGTTTTGAAGGTAGTCCTCGGGAATTAAACAGTCGGAATCAAAAACGATAAAGTAATTCCCTTTTGCCCTGGCGAAACCGTAATTCCGGCTAAAGCCCTGACCCTCGTTTTCTTTAAAAAAATAACTTATTTCCAGTCGGTTTTTATAGCTGTTCACAATTTCTTCAGCCCTGACTTTAGAGCCATCTTCAATAATCAATACCTCAAATTGAGTGTAAGTTTGCTTTGTTAGAGTGGAAAGCAACTCATCAATTTCTTGAGGGCGGTTATAAAGGGGGATGATGATAGAGAAAAACAATTCGTTGATGTGTAGATTAAGGGTATGGTTCTTTATGGATGTGCAAATATGCAGATTAGCCGGCAAGGCACAAAGATATGAAAACGGTTGTTGGGCTGGTTGTAAATAAATAGCCACAAAGGCTCAAAGACACGAAGATATTAGTTGCCTTATAGTGGTAGAGGCTTGCTACTTTCGTCTTTCGAACTTCCCGACCTCGATCTTTCCTGCCTTCCAGACTTTTCAATTTATCAAATGCAACACTTCGCTTATCGGCTGATCAGAATCAATCAAAATACCGGTTACACCTGCTGCTTTTCCAGCAATTACATCTCGTTCGCGATCTCCAATGAAATAAGATTTAGTTTTATCAATATTAAAACGAGCAATTGCTTTTTCGAGCATTATAGAGCCAGGTTTACGACAAAGGCAGTTTCCATTATATAAAGGATTGTGGCGACAGTAATACATTTCAGTGAAGTTTACGCCTTGTTGTTTATAGATTTTAGCGAGTTTTATGTGCATTTTACTTAGCGTCGTTTCGTTATACCAGCCTTTGGCAATACCTCCCTGGTTGGTAATAACAATAAGCAAATAACCTCTCTCCTGCAATTGCTTTAGCGTTTCGAAATTATGTTCAAGGATATGAAAATCTTCAATCTTACATACATAATCCCCTAATTCTTTATTTAAAACTCCGTCGCGATCTAAGAAAACTGCCTTATTTAATTGCATAAGGCAAAACTACGATTGCTGGGGGGATTGTCAATTTTAAAGAGATAAAATTCTGTATAGGGAAGCAGCTAAATTTTAAGCGGTAAAAAGATTAAGATCTACTGATTAACTGAAGATCTAAGCGAGTTATCCTCTAATAAAAGAATTAAACTCTCTGCTTGAAATCCCAAAAGTTGAGGCCCTTGACACGGTTTTTGTTCCGAACTTATTGTTCAGTTTGTCAAGTGCTTCATAAAGTTTTTCGTTTCGCTCGTGGTTGTCGAACAGGCCAGGCTGATAGGCTCCTTCTTTTAGCTGACTCAACCTCACTCCTATCAATCTTACTGCCCTTCCGCTTTCATATGCTTTATGAAATAGCTTTTTTAGTTCCGGTATGAGAAGTATATCTGAGTGCGTGGCTGGTATGGCAATTTGCTGAGTAAAAGTATCAAAATTAGAATAACGAATTTTTACCGCCAGGCAGGAAGCAACCTTGTTTTCCATCCGTAATTTATAAGTGAGTTGCTCAAGCATAGAGATCAATAATTGCTCCATGCGGTCTACCTCATAAACGTCTTTTTCAAAGGTATTTTCACTTGAAATTGATTTCCGTTCGTGGTAAGGGCTAACCGGCGAATCGTCAATTCCATTCGCTTTGTTCCACATTACTAAACCCATCTTTCCGAAATGACGTTCCAGATTACTAACACTCTGCACTTGTAAATCAGCGATTTTATGAATACCAATACTGTATAAAACTTCGCAGGCCTTATCCCCAACCATGGGTATTTTAGAGACTGATAAAGGCGCGAGAAATTTCTTTTCCTTCCCGTGCTCAACGTATAGTTGTCCGCTTGGTTTAGCCTGGCCTGTAGCAATTTTAGAAACAGTTTTGTTTGAAGATAGTCCGAACGAGATTGGCAAGCCTGTTTCCCGAATAACTCTTTGCCTTAAATCGGATGCTAGTTCATAACAGCCATAAAACTTTTCCATTCCTGTGAGATCTATATAAAACTCGTCTATTGAAGTCTTTTCAAAAACAGGAACACTTTCCTTAATAATTTGAGTAACCATTGCAGAGGCCTTGCTGTACGAGGAATAATTGCCACCAATTACCGTAGCATGCGGACAAAGCTGCAAGGCTTTTTTCATCGGCATGGCCGAGTGGACGCCAAACTTTCTGGCTTCATAACTGCAAGAAGCAACAACTCCTCGCTGAGAGCTTCCACCAATCAACACGGGCTTTCCCTCGAGCGATTTATTATGCAATCTTTCGACAGAGACGAAAAAAGAATCCAGATCTATGTGTACAATATGCCTAGCCTCGTTCATTAACTCAAATATAATAAATACTAAAATAATTAGCAAATTATTATATTTGTATATGAGTTTATATTTAACATCAATACTTCCACCGGCATATCTATCAGATGAAATAGATGATATAAGAAAAGAGCTTTCGGACCGATACCAGATGTTCGCCGCTTTAAAGCCACCTGTTCATATTACACTTTATAGGCCGGTTGATGTGTCACAAAACTTTGAATTGCAATTGATAAAACTGCTGCAACCTGTTTCGCGGGCACATAGTCCTTTTACAGTAGACCTGTTAAACTTTAATTCATTTAATATTCAAACTTTATATATCACGGCAATTAAAAGCCCGATATTGCATGGTTTGCAAAAGGATGTATCTGCTGTTTTTAACAAAAATAAAATCGACCCTAAAGAGGTGAAAGGAAATACTACCTTCCATCCACACGTTACGGTAGCCTATCGGGATGTTCCTCCGGAAAAGTTTCCATTCATTTGGGATGAATTAAAAAACCGCAAGTTTAAGAGATCATTTTCTGTTAATTATTTTACGTTGTTAAAGCACGATGGGAAACAATGGCAAAGATTTAGAGATTTCGAACTGCAAAAAGCGGAAGAGTTGAAATTATTTTAACCCTCTTAAAGGTTGTTTTTTGAACTTTTAAAATATTTAAATCCTGACAACTAATTGCTTAGCCTTATATTAAAGAAATATCTTTTTAAAACTTGCAGGCAATGCCTTATAGCTGTATATTTGCACCACTTTAAGGAAAACGGTTAACGTTAGAATTAAATTGATTCCGTAGCTCAGCTGGTAGAGCATTACACTTTTAATGTAGTGGTCCTGGGTTCGAATCCCAGCGGGATCACGATTGAGTCTTCCAAAACTTGCAAAACCCCTCTCAGGACATCCTCAGAGGGGTTTTTTGTTTTTTATGCTACCGAATTAGACGTCAGTCTCATTTATTCCCCGACCAGTTGACAGTTTTATCTTCTTCAGTAAGGGGGCCTAACAGCTCATTAGGCTGAGACCTTATCATGGATCAAGCAAAAAAGTTGGGGAGACGAGTACCATGGACTAAATTTGCGAAAAGAGCAAATTGGATAAAGACCTCCTTTCCTTACTACTTCCCTCCAGCCTCACTTCCCTGTTTGAATTAGACCGGTTCGAACAAAAAGATGGGGCAATCCACTTTTATTTATCTGAGAAGAATATTCCACCTGTCCGGTATCAAGATGAGCCACTGTTATCTAAAGGCTTTTTCGATGAAGCCACCTTGCGGGATTTTCCATTACGGGGAAAACCATGCTTTCTTCACTTAAAGCGCAGGAATGGCTACATACAGAAACAGGTAAAATTATATTTAATGAGTGGCATGAAGTAGCAGAAGGAACGCGGTTAACAGTAGAGTTTGCCGCTTTTTTAAAAGGGTATCATGGATAACCATCCCATTAGCTGCAAAACCATAGGCACCCTGTTTCAGCTTGATGGTAAACGGCTGGAAGAACAATACATGCGCCACCTGAGCAACTTTATGTCTTGGGAACAAAAGGAGCATTCCCAGGAATGGATACTTTTTAAAGACAATATAGGCGAGTATTTAAGCATTGATGAAACCAGTCTCTCGCAGGGCGAACTTTATACCATCATTACCAACAAAAGCGCAAAAGGGAAAAAAGGATCCCTGGTAGCTATGGTAAAGGGGACAGTGAGTGATACGGTAATCAATATTCTGCAGAAAATCCCTTTAAGGGAACGCAATAAGGTAAAGGAAGTGACTTTAGACCTTGCTCCGACAATGGAACGTATAGTTCGCCGTAGTTTTCCTAAAGCTTCCTTGGTATCCGACCGCTTCCACGTTCAAAAGCTTGCCAGCGATGCTGTACAGGAGATTCGGGTAAAATACCGCTGGGAGGCCATTGAGCAGGAAAACAAGGAAATAGAGTTAGCTAAGGAAGCTAAGAAGTCCTATGTGCCAGACATTTTAGAGAATGGAGATACCCTTAAGCAACTGCTGGCACGCAGCAGGTATTTACTTTTTAAGGACGAAACTAAATGGACACCTTCTCAGGTCCACAGGGCAGAATTACTCTTCCGGTTGTATCCTTCGCTGGAAACAGCGTATCGTTTAAGCCGGAAGCTTTCTTATATCTTTTCTAATACCAAGGACAAAGGTGTAGGCTTTACCAGGCTTGCCAAATGGTACGATAGCATAGAAAAGGCGGGAATCAACAGCTTTAACACCATCGCACGGACCCTCCAAAACCACTACACGTCAATCCTTAATTACTTTGACAACAAGAGTACAAATGCATCGGCAGAATCTTTCAATGCTAAGGGGAAAGCGTTAAGAACGCAGTTCAGAGGGGTGAGAAATGTTAGTTTTTTCTTGTACCGATTAGCTAAGATCTATGCCTAGTCCCCAACTTTTTTGCTTGACCCGGATTAGGCGATTCATTTACAATAAGGTTCACAATACTGTAAAAAGCCGCTTTAGATTGAGTCTAAAGCGGCTTTTCGTACTCAGAGCGGGAATCGAACCCGCACGCCTTTAACGGGCACAGGATTTTAAGTCCTGCGTGTCTACCAGTTCCACCATCTGAGCAGGTGTTAACCTTTAAAAATAAATCCCTTCGGGCTGAAGGGATTGGAGCGAAAGACGAGATTCGAACTCGCGACCCCGACCTTGGCAAGGTCGTGCTCTACCAACTGAGCTACTTTCGCGTTGGTTTTACAACAGCAGGTCGTGTAATGTTAATACTACCTGTTTTTGTGAATGCAAATATAGACAGAAATGCATCCTTGTCAACAAATTATTAAAGTTTTTTTTCGCTTTTCAATAAACCGTTGGAATTCAGGCAATCAAAAATTAAGTCTCTTTCATATCCTTTCGAAATACCATACAAAATAAGCTTTTGCTGTCGCTTAAAATCATCCTTTTCTTTTAACAAAGCAGCTTTTTTCACCATTAATGATTTCAGCGTACGTTCATAATCTGAGGGATTTATCTCATTGAGCGCTTTTTTAATGAGGTTGTCTCCTACTCTTTTCAACTTCAAACCCTGCCTGATTTTAATCTTCCCCCAATGCTTTATCCTGAATTTTCCAAGAGTGTAAGCAAAAGCAAAGCGCGCTTCATTCAAATAATTTGAGCTAATCAAATCGCTAATCACATCTTCTACTTCTGCTGAATGCAAACCATAACCATACAATTTATCACGCACTTCCTGTTGTGATCGTTCCTGGTAGGCGCAATAATGCTCCAGCTTAGCCTGTGCTGTTTTCTTGTCAAGAATTTTCTTGCTTTTACTTTCAGGCTCCATAATTCAATTCGTAAAAATATCAATCAAATCATTAAAATTTACAGAAATTAGTGCTCTCATGGCGAACAAATTTTATCCGGTTACCGAACTTAAAGAAGTTATAAATGCCGAGGGCACTATAAATGCACCTGATGCCACTATAAGGATACTCGGTTTCGACAGCCGAAAACTTACTGATGTAAAACACACCTTGTTTTTTGCTCTTAAAAGTCGCCGCGACGGCCATCAATTCATGCAAGATGTATATGATCAGGGAATCAGAAACTTTGTGATCTCTGATGAATCGGCTACTCTAAATAAATATCCGGATACGAATATACTTCTTGTTAAAGACACCTTACAAGCACTCCATTCGCTTACCGCATGGCACCGGAAACAATTCGAGTATCCGGTGATTGCAATTACAGGGAGTAACGGGAAAACTGTAGTGAAAGAGTGGCTATATCAGTTGCTTGCACCGGAAAAAAATATCGTACGAAGCCCAAAGAGTTATAACTCGCAGATTGGAGTACCGCTTTCGGTATGGGAAATGAACGACGGGCATTCGATGGCAATTTTTGAAGCCGGCGTTTCTCACACTGGCGAAATGATAAACCTGGCCAGGGTTATTCAACCTACTATTGGCATCCTGACTAATATTGGTGAGGCGCATAACGAAGGTTTTGCCGATCGTGAAGAAAAGATCAGGGAGAAACTATTATTATTTAGCGACACCGACTTATTTATTTATTCGCCAAAGTATTTAAAAGGTTATCAGGGTGATATTCCGGGTAAAGAAAAGTTTACCTGGTCGTGGGATGAAGATGCCGACTTACGATTAATTGATGATGAAATTCTGGAGAATAAATACCTTTTCATCCGGGGGAAATACAAAGAAAAAGATGTTCAATGCGTAGTGCCTTTTACCGATGCTGCATCGGTTGAAAATGCTATTTGCTGCTGGGCAACGATATTAGCTTTAGGTTATTTACCTCAGGATGCCGACATCAGACTCGAGAAACTTCAGCCAATTAAAATGAGGCTTGAATTGAAAGATGGAATTAATAATTGTTCGATCATTGATGATTCTTACAGTCTTGACATTTCTTCGCTGGCTATTGCACTTGATTTTTTGAATCAACAGAATCAACATTCAAAACGCACCCTGATTTTATCAGACATACCCGAGGCTGGCCTTGACGCTGACTCACTTTATACCCAAGTGGCTAAGCTGCTTGAAAATAAAAATGTCGACAGATTTATTGGGGTTGGCGAAGAGATTGGCAAGCACTCTGAAAAATTCAAATCAGATTCAACTTTTATCAAGAAAACAGATGAACTGATTCAACAGATCGACACACTTAAGTTATTTAATGAGACCGTTTTAATTAAAGGCGCTCGAGCTTTTGGCTTTGAGCAAGTGAGTACGATATTAACTAAAAAAGTACACGAAACACTGCTCGAAATAAACTTAAATGCACTCGAACATAATCTCAATTACTATAAATCATTATTAGAGAAAGGCACGAAACTCATGGTGATGGTTAAAGCATTCTCTTACGGAAGCGGAAGTTTTGAGATCGCCAATCTATTACAGTTCAATAAAATTGACTGGCTGGCTGTAGCTTACGCTGATGAAGGTGTAACGCTCAGAAAGGCGGGAATTACACTTCCTATTCTTGTGATGAATCCGGATGTGATGGCCTTCGATGTGATGGTAGAACACACCCTTGAACCTGAGATTTACAGCTTCCGGATTTTGAAGGATTTTGTAGAAGCACTAAACCGTAAAAACAAAGAGAACTATCCCGTACACCTTAAACTGGATACAGGAATGCATCGCCTTGGGTTTCTCCCATCAGATATGGATGCTTTGTTAAAGGAAATTACAAATTGCCCAGCCATTAAAATAACCAGTGTATTCTCCCATCTGGTTGCCAGTGAAGACCCTCAATCTGATGATTTCACCCAACAGCAGATTAGCACTTTTAAAGAAATGACTCAGCAAATAGAACAAGCTATAGGCTATAATTTCTTAAGACATATCGCCAATTCATCCGGCATTAGCCGAATTCCTGAAGCACAGTTTGATATGGTACGTTTGGGTATTGGCCTTTACGGGATTGATAGTGCCTATAAAAATAAAAAATCTCCGCTTCAAACGGTTACCACGTTAAAAACCAGTATTTCACAAATTAAAGAATTAAATCCTGGCGATACCGTGGGCTATAATCGGAAAGGTGTTTTGCCTGATGGCGGAAAAGTAGCTACCATAAAAATTGGCTATGCTGACGGCTACAGCAGAAGATTGGGAAATGGTAACGGCAAAATGTCGGTGAACGGTACAGAAGTGCCGACTATTGGAAACATTTGCATGGATATGTGTATGCTGGACATTACCGGAATTAAAGCTAAAGAAGGCGACGAAGTAATTGTGTTTAACGATGTTATCCGGGTTGAAGATATAGCAAATCAGATCGATACTATCCCTTACGAAGTGTTGACGGGGATTTCTGAACGGGTGAAAAGGGTTTATTATTATGAGTAAGTTATTCTTGTGGTCGATTTAGAAAACGTTTCATAGCTACTTTTCGTGCCAACGTAAATTTTAATTAATTTTTAATATTTCAGCAACCCATATCAACAAAAAAGCACCAGCGTTATGCCGATGCTTTAAAGAATTTAAAAATAAAGTATTTAGTTATACAACTTTTACATTTACTGCATTTAAACCTTTTTTACCGCGTTCAACTTCATATTCTACAGTGTCATTCTCACGAATGTTATCCACTAAACCCGAAGAGTGAACAAAGATATCGCTATCTCCGTTTGATGGTACGATGAAACCAAAACCTTTAGTCTCATTAAAAAATTTTACTGTTCCTTTTTGCATTATAAAAAAATTAATATTCAAATGTCGATAATATATTTCTAAACAAAAACATCTCGGGAATTTTATTTTTTTGGCATAAAGTGATTAGCTTTTATAAAATCCTTCAACAACTTCCCATCACTCGTGTTTATTAAAAAACAATTGCAATGGCCTGGAAAAAATGGTTTTCTGATTCGATCGATTTAATAGATGACAAATTTGATGATCTTACTTTTGGTTTAAAAAGTCGGTTACGTTTAAATGATCCGATACAGATTATTTCTTACCGAAGTTATGGCACGGCCAACAGGCTTTATTTAAAAGGCCGGGTTTTGGAAGATAAAAAAATTGCCTCTTCGGGCGATAAAGACACTGTTCTGAATAATCTGTTGAACATGTATAAGCGTTTTGAAAGCGATGAGATTCCGAATGCTGTGCTTAATGTAACTTATCAGGATCAGCAACATCAGATGGTTACCGATGAAGAAGGTTATTTTATGATAAATATCGAACCTGGTAATCCTATAAAAACAGAAAATATCTGGCACCAGGTTGAAATAGAGTTGACAGATTCACCAACTAAGTTTGTAAAGGGGTTAAAAGTTACCGCAGATGTCCTTGTACCACCGGAAGATGCGGAATATGGAATTATAAGCGATATTGACGATACTATTATTGAAACCAGTGCTACGAATACCTTAGCCATGTCGCGCACGGTTTTTCTTCATAACGCCAAAACACGACTGCCTTTTGCCGGAGTTAGCGCGTTTTATAAATCATTACAATTGGGCAGTAATGGCAAGCGAAACAATCCATTCTTTTACGTTTCCAGTAGCCCGTGGAATATGTATGATCTGCTAAAAGAATTTATGGATTTGAACGAAATTCCGGCCGGTCCGCTTTTACTTAGGGACTTCGGTCTCAAAGAAAATAAGTTCTTCGGCAATGGCGGACATATGGGGCACAAGTTTAAAGAGATCGAAAACATCTTATTAACCTATCCCAAACTCAATTTTGTTTTGATCGGCGATAGCGGTCAGGAAGACCCCAAAATTTACCGCGAGGTGGTTAAACAATATCCCGGAAGGATCTTAGCAATCTACATTCGTGATGTACAGCTGCCCGACCGCG
>JANMZB010000426.1:0-2539 GCA_031382725.1 Sphingobacteriaceae bacterium
GCGGGAGACTTTGCCCAGGGCTCATCTGTTACGGTTACCGCCACACCAAATGCGGGGTACAGCTTTACAAACTGGACAAACAATAGTGTAATCGTTTCTTCCAACCCAAGCTATCAGTTTAATATGGCCGGAAACGTAACGTTGGTTGCAAACTTTAGTCAGACCACAACCTTTACCGTTATGGTTACGGCAAGTCCGTTAGCGGGAGGAACAACAACTGGTACTGGTGTGTATGCTTCCGGAACAACTGCTCAAATTAGAGCCATACCGAATAGCGGTTATTCCTTTACCGGCTGGAGCGGAGATGCAACGGGCTCAACCAATCCATTATCCCTGACTGTTAATTCAAATAAAAACATAACTGCAATCTTTGCTCTTGGTGGTCCAATTCAGGGTCCTGGAAATGGTCCGATACTACCTAATCTAGGGGGGGCAGGCAACTTCTCAATCCTCACAAAGGCAGGCATTTCAACAACAGGCATTACCTTAATAAACGGTGATATTGGTGTGAGTCCGGCTGCCGCAACAGCCATTACAGGCTTTGGCTTGATCATGGATGCCAGCGGAGAGTATTCACGCTCACCTATCGTAACCGGCAGAATTTATGCTTCAAACTACGCAGCACCAACTCCATCAAATATGACTACGGCAGTGGCTAATATGGAAACGGCTTATACTACGGCCAATGGTTTGGTAACCCCGGCTCCGGTTCTTGAAACAGGTGCTGGAAATATTTCAGGATTGAACCTGGCTCCAGGTTTATACAAATGGAGTACCGGTGTGCTGATCGATCCAAATACAACAGTTACCCTTACAGGTGGAGCAAATGATACCTGGGTATTCCAGATAGCTCAAAACTTAACGGTAAATAATGGTGCACAGGTTGTACTTCAGGGAGGGGCACAAGCTAAGAACATTATGTGGGTGGTTGCTGGTCAGGCAACGCTTGGAACAAGCACTAACTTTAGTGGTAATATCTTGAGCAAGACTTTAATCTCCACAAACAATGGCACAATCGTAACCGGCAAATTGCTGGCTCAAACAGCGGTTACTTTAATCGGAACTACTGTAATCCAACCTTAAAACAAAAATACCCGCCAAAAGCGGGTATTCATTAACGCATTTCATTAAACAGATTTAAAGACATCATTATGTTACCTACAAATAAAAGAATACTAAACATCATCATCTGTTCGGTGATGATCATAATAAGCCAAACTATTCAGGCCCAAACGGCACAGCCAACCTGGTGGTTCGGTTTTTCGGGAGCCGCAAACGTAAATTTTTACAGCGGCACCACGCAACGCTTAAACAATTCTCTGATTGTTCCAACAGCTTTCCATAAAGGAGATGGCGTACGCCCTTATGGTTCATTATTAATGGAATATCGTCCGGCAGGTGCGCTTGGTTTTATGCTGAACGTTGGGTACGACGGGCGTGGCGGTAAATTCGATAGTGTAATGGCTCCATGTAATTGTCCGGCTACGTTAAAAACCAACCTTGATTATATTACGGTTGAACCCAGCTTGCGCTTAGGAGTGGCAAAAACGAATCTTTACTTTTTTGCCGGCCCGCGTGTGGCATTTGGAATGCAAAAAGAGTTTAAGTACACTCAGCTAAAACAACCTGATACAAATGAGGATTTCAGTGCGACCAACACAACGCTCTTTTCAGGCCAAATTGGAATGGGCTTTGACTTACCAATTTCTTCAGCCAACAGCAAGACTAAAGCATCCTTATCACCTTTTATATCATACCATCCATACTTCGGTCAGGATGCGCGTAAAATAGAAAGCTGGTCGGTATCAACGGTAAGAGCTGGTGTAGCCCTTAAATTCGGCAAAGCCGGAAAACTAAAAGAAACAGAAGCTCCGATAGCTGCTATACCGGCACCCGAAGTTACATTCGCTGTACGTGCGCCAAAAACAATCCCGGTAAAACGCCTGGTAAGTGAAACCTTACCGCTGCGTAATTCGGTGTTCTTTAATGAAGGTTCAACTGCCATTCCAAGCAGGTATATATTGCTGACTAAAAGCGAGGCAGCGGCATTTGAAGAAGTGTCTTTGCAGGATGCGCAATCACCAAATATGACCGGACGCTCTTCCAGACAATTAAATGTCTATCATAATATTCTAAACATCTTAGGAGATCGGATGAGGGCTAATCCCGGAGCGGTAATTTCTTTAAGCGGAGCATCAGCAAACGGACCGGCAGAAGGAAAGACTTTTGCTGAAGCTATTAAACAATATATGGTTTCCGTGTTCGGAATTAGCGGTTCGAGAATCAGTACCGATGGACGTACAAAACCACTTATCCCTTCAGAACAGCCCGGAGGCACAAAAGAACTTGCTCTTCTCCGCGAAGGAGATCGCAGAGTTGATATTACCAGCGCATCGCCCGAATTGTTAATGGAAGTTGGCGGCGGAATGATGAAGCCTGTAAAAATTCTTGCAACACAGGTTGATCCGCTTGATAGTCATGTAATCTTCAATGTTGGCGGCGCGAAAGATATTCTTAAATCTTGGACATTGGACTTGAC
>JANMZB010000445.1:0-1549 GCA_031382725.1 Sphingobacteriaceae bacterium
TCCACTTGTTTGGATACCTGAAGAACAAAGATAGGTCCACCCTAGTCTTTGATGACACTTACCCAACGTTCGATGAGCGGCGGTTCAAGCATTGCGACTGGGCAGAATTTTACCCGGATGCCGCAGAAGCTATACCCCACAATGCTCCAGAACCCCGAGGGCAGATAGTGTCGACAACCTGCTTCGTCGATGCTGATCATGCTGGGTGTCAGGAGACACGGAGATCGCACTCTGGTGTATTGTTATATGTTAACAGGGCACCGATCTTGTGGTTCTCGAAGCGGCAGAATACGGTGGAAACATCCACATTCGGTTCCGAGTTTGTGGCCTTGAAGATAGCTGTGGAGCTTATCGAAGGTCTACGATATAAACTCAGGATGATGGGTGTTCCTCTGGTCTGACCTTCTTCAGTATTCTGTGATAACGCGGCAGTGGTTTTATACTCGACGGCACCAGAGTCCACATTAAAGAAGAAACATAATGCTATCGCGTATCACCGAGTACGTGAGGCAAATGCAGCAGGTATCATCAGAATCTCCAAGATTGATGGGACTTACAATTTAGCTGACATACTTACCAAATTACTCCCTGGCCCACGCCTTCGGGACCTGTCCCGGAAGATACTGTGGTAGCCTGGGTGGCATTGGCCACTGGTCCAAAAGGGACAACCCCTCTAAAGGGACAGCCTCTGACCGTGACTTATGGTAGCAAGTTGCACCGTGTTTTGAACTCCCCACGATTCACCTTGAGGGGACTGATAAAGTACGGCCGTATGTACAGTATCTGGCGATAAGCCAGCGATACGGGTCGCCAGTTTAGACTGATCACCTAAACGTGGCGTACCAGGTAATACGCACAATCTAGAATACTAACAACTACATAAGCCATAGGTTATGCTGTCTACGTATATTTCCTACCTATGCTAGTATTAAATCAGTTTATCAGACCCAAACGGTGGACTCAAATGGCCGTTTGGTACAACGACCATGGGATATCCACCGGTTCTTGAAGTACCAGTTGTACAAGGTTGACACGTACATTAACCGCTTATTGGTATGTACGTGTCAGTACCTTTCAATGGGGTTTCAATCGTAAAGATCGCGTACACTTGATACTAGTTCCTACGTATATCCATTGTTCTCAAAATTCTGGATATAGGAACTGGTGTTATCGCTCGCATGATATTCACTTTTTGTGAAAATGCGTAACGACGTAAACTTTTTCACTTTACCTGACGTTATCGATAACATCGAAATCAAAACTCCCCGAATCATGGCGAGAATCAAAAAGACCATGGCGGCCAGCTCCCGCTCGGCAACTGATGTTGCCGGAGAGCGTTTGGCACTACGCCGTATGCTACAGAACCCGATTGGGTTCTCCGACGTGGCCGCTGAAGCTATACTACAGGCCGGATAAAATACCGTCAAAACCCTCCGCACCATGATGATTGGTGATGCGGTCAGCGAGTTCTTCAAGAACTTGATCACGGATTACAACCGTAAGGAAAACAGGAAAGAACCCCCTGTTATCCCGGTTGATGAAACGGAGG
>JANMZB010000457.1:0-1148 GCA_031382725.1 Sphingobacteriaceae bacterium
TCAACTAGTTGGGGCCCAGGCGGCGGTGGCTTCCGTTTGTCTTGATAGTAGGCTAGCAACTGTATATTCTCGGACATGGGGTGCGTTGCTATGTAGATGGCCCCTTGCGTCGATACGTCGGGAGACATCGCTTGTATCCCATTTGGCACTCAAGTCAATTTTTGTCTGGGGTCTTTGATAACTTTTCAAGTACTTGACTTGGTCCGATATACATTTCTTTACGATTCATCCCAAATAATCTACTGTGGTATATCGGCGACATTTTCTAGAGGAATTCCTGAGTCAAGAACCCATTCAGCCCTGCTGATAAAACTCGTAACAATAGCACCATTCCGTCGATTTGACGTTGGGGTTCCTTAGTCTCCTCCTGGACGTACTCGATATACGTCCCGAATATTTTGTCAAACTGTGATCGGGTGTTGTCGTTTATCAAGATCCATTCATTGGTTTGTTCGGTGGCCAGTAAACTCACTTCTCAAACGCATTCCATAGCGAGAATGATCCACACTCTGAACTTATCGGCTTTGGTTTCCAGTTTAGATACTTCAGTCGCCGTCATACCCGTATCCATAGCGAATCGTTTCCATGCCCGGAGTACCCTCGATTTATCATCGGGACGTTATCGCTTCCAATTGACGTCACATTACTATTCGCCTTTTTAATTCCCAATCCGGATTCTTTTCCTTATGTTTGTTCAAACGGTCTTCAAGGAACCGAAGGGGATCCTCGTATTCCAAGAACTGTATGAGATCTGGGACATTGTTGTAGCGAATAACTCTAGTAAGTTACGCTTTTACGAAAGTACTGCATTGTACTCGTCTGTATACCTTTTCGTTTTATGCTGTTCTATTCGTATTGATTCTCGTAATGTGGATTTTTCCGAGTGTAGAGCGGACTTGGGTCGCTACTCGTACCTGCTCGGCTTTCATCAGCGCCAGCTAGGCCTTTATTTTTGCGACAAAGCGTGACCTTCAGCGATGTGTCCGATGATGAAATTCTTTCTTTAATATTTTTGAGCATTTCGCGCAATTGGTCTTCGTTTGCGTCCTCCGTCTTGTCGGGCTCATATGTCCAGCCGTTAATGTTGAAAGTTGTTGCGTCAAACTTGTCGCCCGGGATCATACCCCTCGTGGAATATATCTCATCCA
>JANMZB010000478.1:0-1664 GCA_031382725.1 Sphingobacteriaceae bacterium
AAACTTATTGTTAGTCACCCTGAATTTTTGACCAAAGTTTTCGCAGCATGACGAAGCAATCCCGAAGCTACGAAGAGCACTTTGTTGTATTACCGGATTGCTTCACGCTTACGCACAATGCCACGCTTCAGTTACCAATGACAACGATCAAAATTAACTATTAGGAACAAGGATCATGTCAAATTCAACAGCGAGCTTATTAAGATATTTTTGTTTTTGCTTGATAAGTTGCTCTTGATATTTACTTACTCCATGCTCGACAAAAGAAACTCCTTTTACCATTAACCTCCAGTACTGCACCGCCAATTTTCTAGCGGTTGCTTTAATTGCAATAGCTGGTCCTTTACGACTTCTTAATCTTCTTGCAAAAGCACCGAATGCTATCTTCTTACTCACCATTAAACTCTGAGCTATCTGTCTGAAAATTTGTCCTGCCTTAGGCCTTCCTTTTTTAACACTCTTCTTTTTTTTACCAGAATGGTGTTGACCTGGAGACAGACCGAGCCAACTTGTAAAATGTTTTTCACTGGGCCAGCGTGTTAGATCGTTACCTACTTCAGAATATATTTGAAGCCAAGTGTAATCGGTAATACCAGGCATCAAGCAAGCATCTTTACCGCCAAAAATGTTAAGTAGATGTCCACCCAAATTATCTACATTAGGTCGATTATGACGAATAGCTTTGCGTGGTTCAACAACATTATGTCCACCTGCCGGGTTGATATTATTTAAAACTTGTTGGATTTGTAAATCACACTCCTGAATTTGCTTTTGATAAAAATGGTAGCCATGATAGGCTTGCTTGAGAGCAAACAAACCTGCCTGTGTATAATGTCCTTCTAAAGCTTTAAGTATTTCTTCTGATTTGTTTTTCTGTACCGATTCATGACACAAAGAAAGAAGTGCTTTTCTATCTCTTTCTCCTGATAGAATTGCTTTAATCATGGCCATACCACTTTTACCTTGGGTCTGACTTAATACTTCTGGAAGACGAATATTCATCTCAATTAATGCTTTCTGCATGTGTTGAATATGCATAGCACTACTCCTTAAATGGTCTTCTCGTAAACGTTGATAACTCCTGAGTTCCTTTAGTGAACCTTCGGCTACAAAACATCTATTCAATAATCCAAAACTATGTAGTTGCTGAATCCAACTACAATCTTTTACATCTGTTTTCCGACCTGGAACCTGCTTGGTCTGCCGACCATCAACAAGCCAAACATCCAATTTATTTTCAACTAACATGTCGTACAAAACAATCCAGTAAACACCAGTTGCTTCCATGGCAACGGTTTGTACTTCATTAGCCTTCAAATAATCGATAAGCAGTCTGTAATCAGAGGTAAAGGTTTCAAAGGAGCGGACTTCACCACGCTCTAAACCAACAAATACCTTGTTGGAGCCGATATCAATACCGGCAGCATTCTTTCGTATTTTTTCCATATTGCAAATGATTTAAAATAATCAATGTGCCTAGAAAACGAATACTGATGACATGCTACCAATCGGACAAACCTGTTAAGGTCGTACCAAACTTTTTGACTCATTTCGCTAGGAACCATACTCGCAAACAGGCATTAAGCACTTTTCTACAGATCGGCCATGCTGCACAAAGATTTGATACGAAGTTAATAACTGTCATTCAACTTTTTGCGCCGAAG
>JANMZB010000487.1:0-2266 GCA_031382725.1 Sphingobacteriaceae bacterium
ATTCTTTTAAGATCCACGCTGGGATTAGCCGATCCTACTTTTATTTTTATTCCTCTGAAACCATCCTTTTCAATTACTCGCTTTGCACCATCCACCAATTGCGCATCGGGAATAGATAGCCAACCTATATCTGTATTGTAAGCGGGCAAGACGTTTTTGGTGGAACCACCAAGTGCCGACCACAACGGCAACTGCATATGTTTGGCTTTAAGATCCCATAGTGCTATATCAATTGCAGCAATAGCAAGCTGAGTAATTCCAGCCCGACCTATCCATTGCATGGCTGGGTTGCGTGCCAATTTGTACCACAGGTGGTGTATATCCAGTGCTGACTGGCCTATTAAAAGGTCGGCAAAACAATCTTTAATGCAAGAGGCAATAAGTCTATCACCAGGTAAAAATGCGTGTGTGCCTGTAAAACCCCAACCAACCAAACCATTATCCGTAGTGATTTGTGCGCCCACAACGCCCCAATGGGTAATAGAATGTGTACTATCGGCTATGCCAATACCCGTAACAGGAATATGTAAGATGAATGGTTCAACTTTAGTTATTTTCATATAAGCTTAATAAAGTTTTCAAAAGATTTAAGGCGTCCTGAGCGATGACACTGGGTTTAGCATTACCCGACACACATTCCAAAAAGTGTCGCATCTGGCGATCGAAACTTACTTCAAATGCTTCTTCGATTTGTATAGTTGTCCATGCGCCTTGACGCGCAATGGGAGAGCCCGCTAGTTCTGTATAAAATTTTAATAATGGTGTGGGACAAATATGGTACTCCACCATTCCTTTGTCGCCCGAGAGCATAAGCATTTGCACGCAACCCGTAGGCCAGTCTTTTTCATAGTCGGGCAATTTGCAACCGTAACTGACCGCCACCTGCGCTATCACTCCCGATGGATACCGAATCACTGCTGCTGCACTGTCTTCGCCTTCCATTTCATTTCTTGCCAAATGTGATGTAAACCCTGCTACATCCTGCACTTCGCCTAGTATGGCATTGAGGCGATAAATTAAATGCCCTGCACAATCTACCCATGCACCGCCCCCCGTTTTTTCTTTACTCTTTCTAAAGTCCCATGGCTTAAAGCCCAGCCATTGCAAGGACTTTGCAGATCCCATGAGTGGTTTGCCTATCCATCCATCTTTTACAAATTCAACCACCTTGTCAAAAGCAGGATGAAAAAGTCCATTGTGACCCACTAATACCAGCACATTGGCTTGATGGACTAACTGCACAATTCTTTCTGCTTCGTCAATATTAGCAGCTAATGGTTTTTCCAGAAGTACGGGTAATTTTTTTGCCAGACATTTTTGCATAACCTCCAGATGAATATCATGTGGGAGTAGCACTACCACTGCATCTAGAGCGACAGCTGCAAACATGGCATCAATAGAATCAAAGCCTGGAACGTTCCATTCCTGGGCACGCTCGACAAGAGCGTCTTCGCGAAGCTCACAGAAAGCAACCAACTCAGCCATGTCACTACAGCTTTGCAGCGCATTGTAATGGACATCTGCCACCCGCCCTGCACCTATAAATCCAATTCTTAGTTTATTCATGAGTAGCTGTTATTTGTGATTTAATATCCTCTACCAGCCAGGCTGCAAGTCCATCGATATATCTATGGCCTCTTGCTGCATCGGCAGATCGTTGATCTCCTAGCACGCCATTTTTAGATATGGTATGTATCCCATTTTTCATCATGGGGTCAAGAATTTCCATTAGTGGTCTGGGATCACCTTCGGCAAGGCTTTCTTTTTTTAACAATGATGGTCGAATGGCAGCAATCATAGAGGCTTCAAACTCCCCAGCATGGGATCCGGAAACTGCGGGTTCAACGCCTTCTCGAAGCGGAATTGCATCCCAGGTTTCAGACACGTATTTTGCCACATCTTGAGTGTAGGTGACTATGCATCCTTCCCAACGATGACGCCACGCGGGTAAACAAGCCCTGGCTACAGCCCAGTCACCACCATGGCCAAACCAAAAATAGATCAACTTGAAACCACTGCGGGCAAGGCTTTCTGCAATATCTTCCAGCAAAAGTGTTAATGTTTCTTTGCGTATAGAGATGGTTCCCGGAAACGCTATATGTTCCAGGGAATAACCAAACGGTACTGCGGGTGCTACCAATGTTTTACCAAGTGTCATAGCTGCTCTTAAGGCTGTTTCTTCTCCATGCCAGGTATCTACACCTTGCGGCAAGCCTGGCCCATGCTGCTCTGTAGCACCAAGTGGAACTATAATATTTGTAAAACC
>JANMZB010000515.1:0-1053 GCA_031382725.1 Sphingobacteriaceae bacterium
GGCCGGCAGTGGTAAAACACCGCTCAGCTATAGGTGCATTTAGGTAAGCGTTTTACACGTCGCCAGCGAGGATATCAAGCCCATTGAGGGTGGCGATTAGGAATGCAATCCTAACGCTGTCTCGTATAACGACGGTGGAATAAACAAATTCATTTGGAACTTCATCAGAGAGCCCGTTTTGAGCAAGTTAATATTTTATTGATTAATTTAAATTCATAATTTAATTTATATGTACTAAATTGTATATTATCCACAAATATTAGTTTAATTTTCATACATCTACGAACAAAAAACATAAATTTGGGGATATAAGCAATAATTAGTAGTTATTCACGGTACAAAAATTATTCACAATAATTTTTAAGCACAAAATTAAAATTAAAAGCACATTTTGTTTTAATAAATACTTAACGTACTGAAGAAAAAACACATTTAATTTAATTTATACACATCTACGAATTTAAAGCATAAATTTGAGGACATAAGCACTAACAAGTACTTATTCACTGTACAAAATATATTTAAAATAATGTTTAAGCACGAAATTAAAATTAAAAACACATTTTGTTCTAATAAATACTTAAGCACTAAGGCAAAAATACACTTTATATTTCATACTTCGCTACAAAAACAAAAGAAGTTAAAAAGAATTAAAAAACACAAATTTTTGGTAATTAAATACAAAAATGGGATTACACGAAACAGATCAAAATCAGGATCACTTTACATACCCTTATAGGAACTTTGTGTAGAATCACTCTCAAATCGCTAAACATGTAGATTTTCTATAAAAAAGTTGGTACTGTAATTAGTTGCGAATCATTTTCTCCAAAGTTCCATTTTATAAAACAGGTACTTGTACACGTATTTGTTTTTCAATTAAAATATATAATGTACACTTACCTACTATCAAACAGTAAATTGGTACAGATACTACATAATATGAATACAACTATAAGTACTCGTATCATCACACATGGAAAAGTACAAAATAATTTACACAAAATTCCACAATCAGCCTAACATACTATCACACGGTAGCTTGGTACTGAT